>JAPLCR010000142.1:2348-3008 GCA_026392135.1 Armatimonadota bacterium | reverse complement strand
GTCGTCGCTTTCCCAATTCCGCTTCATCTTCGCCTCCAGAGAGAGAAACCACATTCGGAGCGGTTCCGCTCTGTTTTCTGGAGTTTACCTGATAGCAAAGATAATGTGGCGGTTGGGGACAGCTATGCTGGTAACACCCCTCTTAGGGCGGGACAAAAGCCAGACGGATTGGGAGCGGAACAAATCGGCGCTCTATCCCGTTCTCTCGAAGTATCAGCAAGACGGATACCGCCGCGCCCTGCAAATCGCCGAACAGTGGGGGGGCTGTCTTGTTTGCGACGGGGTGGGGCTGGGGAAGACCTTTATCGGCATGATGCTACTCGAAAACGCGCTCTTCCATAAGAAAAAGGTTCTCCTTATCGTGCCATTATCGGGGCGAATATCAGTCTGGGAGCGTAATATAGACATCTACCTCAAGCCGAAATACCCCCTCGCTCACATTGAGCAAGTTACTATACTCAACCATACAGATTTTGGGCGCGATGGCACGATACCACAAAAATACTTTGAGTACTACCGCGACTACTACGACGTTGTTATCGTAGACGAAGCCCACCACTTCCGCCACCCTTACCGAACCCGTTCCCTCAAACTTATGGAGATAGCGAAGGGGAAGCAGGTCTTTCTGTTGACCGCGACCTCCATAAATAATACGCTTGT
>JAPLCR010000142.1:1796-2324 GCA_026392135.1 Armatimonadota bacterium | reverse complement strand
CATAAATTTCTTCGCGCAGAACAACCTCCGCCACTTCGCTCCTATAGGTATACAAGACCTGCGCCAGCACTTCACCAACGTAGAGAAGCGGATGCAGAAGGAGTACGATGCGCTAGGAGAGACCGACGACGTTTCCACAAAGTACGCCGACCTGCTCCGAACAGACAACCTGCTCAAAGAGGTTCTGATACAGCGGAGCCGTAAATTCGTGATGGAGTCGGAGGAGATAGAGGCGAATCGCCCCTGCTTCCCGGAGCGCCAGCCCCCCGCCGTTGTCACCTACTCGCTGAACCGCGTCTATGCGGGGCTGTACGAGGACATTAAACTCGCCTTCCAGAAAGACAAGCCTATGCTGTCTCTCGCGGTCTACAATACGGAGGCGTTTAAGAAGCGGGAGGAGGATAAAGACACGTCGGTTTTAGTCTCTCAAAGGAACGTGTTGGGCTTGATTAGAACCCTGCTCCTCAAGCGGTTGGAGAGCAGTTACAAGGCGTTCGAGTCGAGCCTCGAAGACCTGCTTATCAAGAT
>JAPLCR010000142.1:0-1757 GCA_026392135.1 Armatimonadota bacterium | reverse complement strand
TATCAAGATGGGCGACTTTGTGCAGGTGAACGCCCCCCAGAGTTGGGACGCATGGAAACAGAAGCGTATTGACCTCTGGAATCAGGCGCTACTGCACAAGATGGAGCGTAGCAAAGACGGCGAAGAGGATGACGAAGAGGAGAACACCCTTCGAGAACTGCCCGCCGCTCTCAATGCGGAGGCGTACAACATCGTTGGCATAGTAGATAGTACCCTTGACGATATGACGCAACTCGTAAACATCCTCTCGAAAGTGCATGACCGGCTCACTCCCGCCACCGATGACAAACTATCGCAACTCAAGAGCCGCCTCGCCTCGCCGGAGTTGGCGGGCAGGAAAATGGTTATCTTCACCGAGTTCCGAGATACGGCGCGTTACCTCTTCCGAGAGTTGAAGAAGGAACTTCCCGCCGCGAATATCGAAGAGTTAGACAGCGGGCGCAAGATAGACAGGGAGCGGGTTATCAAGCGGTTTGCGCCGTACTACAACTGTTCGCCGGAGGAACTACCGCGCTACCTGCAAGACCCCATAGAGATACTTGTCAGTACCGACGTGCTTTCGGAGGGCTTGAACCTGCAAGACGCGAATATCCTCATAAACTACGACGTTCACTGGAACCCCGTTCGCCTCATGCAGAGAATGGGGCGCGTAGACAGGCGCCTCGACCTCTCCAAGCCCGTGCATCACGCTAAGGTCTGGATATACAACTTCCTGCCCCCGCAGGAGTTGGAAGACCTCCTGAACCTCCTCAAGCGCGTCTCTGGTAAAATCCTCAAAATCAATGCGACGCTGGGCATCGAGGCTCCTATCCTAACCCCCGACGACCCCGAAGCCGTGATGAAACTCTTCAATGAGCAGTACGAGCAGAAGGAGAGCGTAGCGGAGGCTCTGGAATTGGAACTCCAACGCATCGAGAAAGAGCATCCGCAACTCTACGCCGAACTGGAAACCTACCCGCGCCGCGTCTTTTCGGGCAAGCGAACGACGGAGGGCAAGCCGAAGGGAATCTTCTGCGCCTACCGCTATCCGGGCGCGAAGGAAGGGGCGCAGGGAGAACTACGCTGGTATTTCCGCAAAGAGGCTACAGGGGACGTTGTGGAGGGCGTGGCGGCGGTTGCGGAGTGGGTCAGGTGTGTTTACGATACCCCCCGCGCAACGCAAGCCAGCGCGGAAGACTTGAAGGAGGCGCAAACGGAAATTTATGCTAAAATGGTGAGGCGACACCTGCGCGATATGCAAGCCCTTGCAGGCAAGAAGGCGACTCTCGTTTGTTGGATGGAGGTCTGTTAAAAGTGGCGATAACACCGGAGAGAATCAACGAAATTGAGGGAGAGGCAGGGCTTTTCGCCTTCCTGCGCGAAGAATTGGGGTGGAATCTGCCTGACGAACCCGACTTTTTCGACTTCTACCCCGATGAGTTGGGGGATACAGGCGAACACATAGGGCGCATTACCCAACTAGCGAATTTTGAGGAGGGACAGCCCTGGGGTATCTTTCTGGTCAAATTTCAGGGGGATAGAGTGTATCGCTCCGCCCTGCGAAAGATTCTGCGAGGGCTTTCTGACACGCGCAAGAACCGCCCTGCGAACCTTCCAGCGTGGTCTGCCCCTAACTTGACCCCAGTATTGGGTTAAGATATGTAGACAAATGAGTCGAACAGATTTGTGTGCAGATTTCTGGCGGTGGTTCCGAGTACAATGGAGTTATCACAATTCCGATACTCAGGAGCCACCACCATGAACAGTATAGTAGATAC
>JAPLCR010000556.1 GCA_026392135.1 Armatimonadota bacterium | reverse complement strand
CGCCCGCTCGTCCCTCACGACCCCGTGGTTATTACAAGGGGAGGCAAAAAGGAGACAAAGTGCAGAAGGCGACGAGGCACAAAACCATCTACAAGGCGAAAAAGAAGACCAAACCGACTACACAAGTTGTCTAAACGTCAAGTTTATATCGAGGGGCAGGATGTTCACCCCCTGCCGCCTTGCGTCGGAGGCGAGCGTGTTCGCGGAGTAGTAGCCCATAGGCTGATTCGACAGAAGCGCCGAGAAATACTCCGCCGGGTGGTGCGTGGAGAGATACGCGCTCTTGTATCCCGTTATGGCGAAGGAGGCGGCGTGCCCCTCCGTGAACCCGTAACCGCTCCAACCCTCTATCTGTCTCCATATCCGCTCTATCCTCTCTAAAGAGAGGTCGGGATGACGCTTGAGAACCTGCGTCGCGAACCTCTCCAGCATCTCGTCCATCGTTCCCCACTTCTGCGCGGGCTTGAGGGCTTTGCGGAAGGCATCCGCCTCCGCCTCGCTTGTCCCCATGAGCGTCGCAATGACCTGAATGACCTGCTCCTGAAACACGATACAGCCATAGGTCTTTGCGAGAACAGGGGCGAGGGAGGGGTGCATGACATCGGCGCGAGACCAGCCGTTCCGACAGGCGACAAACCGACTGACGAGGTTGCCTCGAATGGGACCGGGACGGATGAGCGCGACGGAGGCGACCAAGTCCTCGAAGTGCTCCGGCGAGAGCGACATCGCCAACGCCAGTTGCGCGGGCGACTCTATCTGGAAACTCCCCAACGCCTCGCCGCTCTGTATCTTTTTGTAGGTAGCAATGTCTTGGTTTGGGATGCGGCTGTACTGGAAGGCGAGGTCTTTGCGTTTCACGTCCTGCACCGTGTCCTCTATGGCGGAGAGGATGCGGAGGGAGAGGACATCCAACTTTATCGCCCCCAGCGCCTCCACATCGTCCTTGTCGAAGGTGAGAAGCGGAAGGACATGAGTGGCGGTGGGTTGTATGGGCGCGATTCGCGAGATGGCGCCTCTGCTCACCACCACGCCGGAGGAGTGCGTCCCGATATGACGGGGGAAGTTCGCGATTCTGTGGCACAGGTCAAGGAGAAGGGTGAACCGCTCTTTGAGATGCAGAAACGGCTTGAGTTCGGAGTTCTTCTCGAAGGCGCTGCCGATTTTGTCGGCGGAGGTGAAGGCGCGGATATGCTTGCGGAGGAACTCCAGTGCCTCGTCGGGTAGAGCGAGAGCTTTGCCAACATCCCTCACGGCGGAGCGAGCGAGGAAGGTATGAAAAGTGCAAGCCATGGCGACGTTCTCCGCGCCGTACTCCTTCTGTATCCACTGGAACACCTCTTCCCGCCGCGTCGCGTCGAAGTCGAGGTCAATGTCGGGGGTCTTGCCGGGAACAAGGAAACGGGCGAAGGGCAGGTTTCGAGACAAAACATCCACATCGGTGAGGAGCAGGCAGTAGGCGACGCAGGAGTCCGCCGCAGAGCCTCTGCCCGTCACGCGGATGCCCTGCGACCTCGCCCACCTTGCGACCTTCCACGCCATGAGGATATAGTCGGCGTATCCCAACTCGCAGATAACGGCGAGTTCATGCTCCAACCGCGATTCAAGTTTCGGTGTGAGAGTTTTATACCGCGCCTTCGCCCCCTTGTACGCAAGGTGGCGCAGATAAGAAGCGGCACTATGCCCTTCGGGAGTGGCGTAGGAGGGCGTTATCTCCTCTCCCTGCGGAAGCGCGACCTCGCACCGCTCGACAATGCGAAGCGTGTTGGCAATCGCCTCCGGCTTCCACGCGAATAACTCCTGCATCTCCGGCGAGGACTTGAGATAGCGCTCCCGGTTGAGGGGGCGCTCCGCATGGATTTCCGCGAGGGTGATTCTATTGGCGATACAGCGCAGAACATCGTGCGCCTCCGCGTCTTCTGGCTTCGCGAAGTGAACGTTGTTGGTCGCTACGACGGGGATATGCAGGTACGCTCCCAACTCGACGAGGTTGCGGCAGATCCTCTGGCTCTCCGGCGTGTAGTCGTCCTGAAGTTCCAGATAGAGGGAGTTGGGAAAGTAGCCGCGCAGGATGAGGGCGAACTGCTCCGCCTCCCCGTAACGGCGATTATGAATAAGCCGCCATAAGTTACCCCTGCGACAACCTGACAGACAAATCAGGTCGGAGGAGAAATTTGCTAACTCCTCAAGCGGGAGGGAAGGCGACAGTCGCCCGCCATGCAGAAAAGCGCGTGTGAGGAGAGCGCAGAGGTTGGCGTACCCGTTGCGATTCTGACAGAGCAGGGTGAGGTGGGAGCCGTCCTCCAGCGTTATCTCGGAACCGAGTATGGGCTGTATCCCGTAGCCTCGACAGAGGGAGACGAACTTTACCGCCCCCGCGACAGAGTTATGGTCGGTGAGGGCGAGGGCGGGTTGCCCGAACGCCGTCGCCCGGAGAACCAGAGTCTCAAGGTCGCTCGCGCCGTCCAGAAACGAGTAGGGGCTGTGCAGGTGAAGGTGGGAGAACATCTCAGTCCGACACCCCGCCCAGTCTCCACTCCACCTCCAGTTGAATCAGTTCGTAGTCCCCGGAGGGCTCCGTCTCGATTCGGTACGCGGTGCGTTCCGAAACTCCGTCCCACTCCCAGCCGCTCTCCTTCCATCTATCCCGTATCTGTTTGACATGATAGAGTTGCCCCCGCCGAAAGTAGCGCAATGGCTCTCCCTCCCGATTCACGACGACCTGAACCCGCTCGTTGCGTAGTTTCGTGAGCGAGTGCGTCCAGAGGTGAATCCGCTTCGCTCTGTGCAGGAGGGCGAGGGAGACTACCGCCCCCATGCCGTATCGTCGGCGCAGGGCGATGAGGGTCTTCTCCAGTCTCGCCCGTTTCGACCTCTGTACAGAGGCTTCGTCCATATCAGGGAGAGACATCTGCAACGCGCCTCCCGCTCCCAACTCCGCCGCCTTTACCTCCACCGCGATAACGGGCAGGTCTATCCGCAAGCGCGACAAAAGACGCAACAAAACGCAAGCTATCTCCTGTCTGGTATCTACAGGGGAAGAAAGTTTCTCCGCCTCCTGCAAAAGCGTCTCATTGTTAAGCCAGACCCGCAGGGTGAGGGAGCGACAAAACTCGCGCCGCTCAAACAATTCCCGTGAAAGCCTTTCCGCGCACTGATGCAGGGCGTACTCTACGGAGGCGCGGTCGCACACCTCTTCCTCGAAGGGGAACCACTGTTCCAGAGAGGTAGGCGGGTAGAGAGGGCGCACCCTGTCGCCATCTTCGCCCTGCGCCATCCTGTGGAGCATCCAGCCCTTCTGCTTGAACTGACGTTGGAGTTCCTGTCCGGGCAGGCGCAACAACTCTCCGAAACTCTTCACTCCCAATCTGAGCAACCTCTGACGGGTGGCGTGGTCTATCTGCGCTATCTGTTCCAGCGCGACGGGAGCGAGGAATCGATGCGAGTAGCGAGCGCATTCGCCAACCACTGAGCGCGTTCCAGAACCTCTTTGCCCTGCAACTCCACAAAGCAGATTTCGGGAGAGACAGGTTCCACAACGGAACTCTCGATAGCGAAGACATCCCAGACAAGCGTGAGCGAACTCTCATACGCCTCTCTGTCGTAGGGGAGAACGATAAGGGAGGGACAGAAGGCGCGGGCGCTGATTACGGACTGCCCGACCTGAACTCCTGCGTGTTGCGCCTCCGCCGAGACGACAAGCAGATTCTGTTGCACGTCCGCAAGCGCGACCGCCTCGCCCCAGAGATGAGGAAGGCGGCTCCGTTCACAGGCGAGAGCGATTTGAGGCAGGTGGAAGCAGGCGACGGGCACGGCGGGAACCTCCGATAACAGGTAAACACAAAAGAGTATAAAAGATTCTACTAATAACTCTTCCGCTTTGTCAACCCACCAAAGGAGTATTTTATGCCTGTTTTCAGGGGAGAGTGCAAAAAGGAGGAAAATACCCCCTCTGTTTTGACTTGCGAGCTAGAACAGAGGGGGTGACGATTGCAAGGAGAGAGCGTCCGCTACACTAGTCGCTTCTTCTTCTCCAGTCGCTTGTTGTTGAGAATTCCACGAACGACTCCCACTTTGTCGTGCATATCGCGCACAAAGTCAGGGTCTATCTTCGTGTACAGGAGCGTTGTTTTGGTGTCTTTGTGTCCGGCGATGGTCTGAGCGGCGAGCAGGTTGTACTTGGCGAGGCGGTTCAGGCTAAAGCGGCGCAGGCTGTGAAGCGTGATTTTCGCCTCTATCCCGGCGAACGCCATCATGCTCTTCAAGGTCTTCAGGAAACGACACTGGTCTATGAGACCTCCCGTTTCGCTGATGAATATCCAACCCGCGTCCTCTCCTTTGGGAACGTTCCCCATAATCCGTCTGCGAACCTTGAGCCATGCCTCTATCGCTTTGGCACACTCCTTGGAGACAGGAATGGCGCGAGGCTCCCGCCCCTTGCTCTCCCGAATGGATATCTGACGCTCCTCCGCCCGATAGTCGTCCGTCTTCAGGTTCAAAACCTCGCTGATGCGGCAGGCACTGTCGAGAAGCAGGAGAATCAAGGCGTAGTTGCGGTCTCGGTGGAAACTGCGCTTGGAGGCAGGGCAGTAGCGCACATCGGGTAGGCACCACATTGAGCAGGGAGCGAATACCCTCGTCGGTGGGCATATACATGGGAGGCGTGGGAGCGTCGCGTATTTCGTAGTCCGCAAGGAGGCTTCGGGAGATGACATCGTTGCGCTGACACCACTTCATGAACGCTTTCGCGCAGATAGCGTCGTGGTGAAGGGTGGTCTGGCTACGCCCTGCGTCTAAGCGGAAGACGAGGTACTCGTCCATGTGGCGTTTGCCGAAGGATTCGAGGGGGACTTTGCGCTGTTCCGCCCACAGAACAAGCTGACCGAGTTGGGTGGCGTAGTAGAGAACCGTTTTGCGGGCGCGCACGGCTTTGAGGTGGATGAGGAAGGAGCGAACGGCTTCTTCCCAGGTTGTGGAGGTAAAATCTGTGTACAACTGAGGTGACCTTAATGATTAGTCACGAACAGATTAGCAGAGAATGTCTCCAGTTGTCAACAATTATCAATTAACAGAGTAACTGCCGGACTAGGATTCGAACCTAGGACCTACTGATCCAGAATCAGTTATGCTACCGCTGCACTATCCGGCAAAAGTCAACAACCACTATTATATTATTTAATCCCCTTTTTGTCAAGGAGATTTATCTTCCAAAAACGCCCTTCCAATCTCATTTACACTCTCCGCCCTGAAAAGGTTTGAGGTATACTCTATTCTATTCTAACGTTTGGAGAGGGTGACAAATGGCACTAAACACCATCGAAGAGGCACTTGCCGACCTTCGCTTGGGCAAAATCCTTATTGTAGTAGATGATGAAGATCGCGAAAACGAGGGCGATTTCATTATACCTGCCGAGTGTTGTACCCCAGAAGTAATGAACTTTATTATTAAGTATGGGCGTGGCATACCATGTGTCCCTACTACTGCCGAACGTTTCAATGAACTCCAAATCCCCATGATGGTAAAAAATAATACGGCGAGGCACGGAACTGCAATGGGGGAGACTGTGGACGCGGTAAAGGGTGCCACGACGGGAATATCTGCATTTGACCGTGCCCTAACCGTACAGATTTTTGCAGACCCCAATGCCGTTCCAGAAGACCTTGCACGTCCCGGTCACATCATTCCTCTGAAAGCTGCAGAGGGGGGAGTGCTCCGACGTGCAGGACATACAGAGGCGACAGTTGATCTCTGCCGACTTTCAGGATACAAGCCTGTGGGCGTACTCTGTGAGATTGTTGCAGACGATGGACGTATGGCGCGGCTACCGCAACTACTGGATATGGCGCAAGAGTTCGACCTCAAAATTATCTCCGTCGCCGACCTCATCGCCTACCGCCGCCGAACAGAGAAACTGGTCAAGCGCGTCGCCACGACCACCCTTCCCACCGGACGCTATGGTGAATTCACCGTTCACGCTTACGAGGCTAGCGTCGCCCCCTTTCAGATTGTCGCCTTCGTAAAAGGAGATGTGAGCGACGGAGAGCCTGTGCTTGTTCGTATGCACTCCTCTTGTGTTACCGGAGACCTTATCGACTCCTTGCGGTGTGATTGCGGCTCACAGCTTCAGCGTACTCTCGAAGCGATTGCTGAGGAGGGTAGGGGCGCACTCATCTACTTAGAGCAAGAGGGGCGCGGTATAGGTTTGGTGAACAAACTTCGCGCCTACGAACTTCAAGAGAAGGGGGCAGATACCGTGCAAGCAAACGAAATGTTAGGCTTTAAGCCCGATCTGAGAGACTATGGGATTGGGGCACAGGTAATGTCAGACCTTGGTATAAAAAAGATACGCCTGATGACCAATAACCCCAAAAAAGTGGTCGGTCTGGAGGGCTACGGCTTAGAGATTGTAGAAGAGGTTCCCACGATTATCGCACCGAATCCGCATAACATTCGTTATATGCAGACAAAAGCGGAGAAGATGGGACACCTTTTCCGCCCCGAAGATTTGACCCTCGAACAAAAATAGTTCTATTTTAATGAAACGGGAACCCCTTCTCAATGCGTCCCTGTTAGTGAGAAGAGGAAAACCGTTTGGGATAGGAGCAGAAAATGCCCCCGAAGGTACTAGAAGGTGATTTGATAGCGCGTGACCTGTCATTCGGAATTGTGGTAGCCCGATTTAACGACTTTCTGACGAAGGCTCTTCTAGAGGGCGCATTGGACGCAATCAAGCGGCACGGCGGAGACGAAAACAGTGTTACCATAGCATGGGTACCGGGAAGTTTTGAGATACCCGTTGCGCTGAAAGCGATGGCGGAGAGCGGAAAATACGATGCACTCATCGCACTTGGTTGTGTTATTCGCGGCGCAACTTCACACTACGACCATATCGCCGGGGCGGTAACAAGTGGTGTGAGCGGTGTGGCACTTCAATTGAATCTGCCCATCGCCTTCGGAGTGATTACCGTCGAGAGTATAGAACAGGGCATTGAACGCTCTGGAAGCAAGGCAGGAAACAAGGGGGCTGAAGCGGCAGTTGTCGCAATCGAAATGGCGAACCTCCTCCGCAAGCTTCGCACCTAACCTCCTTCCCCCAAACGCCCCCCTTTCGGATTCGGATAGTGGCATCTCTGTACACTGTAGAGAAAAAGCCCACACCCTATTTTAGACGTACATCCTGCCCTTTTCTGAGACCGCGAAGGGGGTAGAGGGTTGCGTCACATTCTCTTAACCGTGGTGCTTTCATCGTCGCCACTGTAGTGCGAAGGATCCCCTTTTTGCAAAAGGGAGGCGTACTGAGGTTAAAGGCAGGAGGGCTGTAGCGTGCGGCGTATCTTAGGCGTACTGCTGATATTTGTGATTGGAATTACGTTCGGCTGGCTGACTTTCAGGTGGCGCGAACAACCACGCTATGCCTCACTTCCCGAAGCACAGCAAAGGGCGTTGGAAGTGCTGAGCCAACCCGTTGTCGCTATGGACGCAGGCGACAATCGTATCGTCAAGGCGGTCAAAAAACTCGACCCCTCCGTAGTGAACATTGATACCGTCGGTGCGGTGAAGGGGACGGACGATGCGGGGGTCGAGGCACGAGAGGTACGCGGTAAAGGGTCAGGCGTTATCCTCACTTCCGATGGCTATATTGTGACTAACGAACACGTTATAGAGGGTGCTGACAGAGTGCGTGTAACTCTGTCAGACGGACGCTGGTTTTATGCCCATCTTGTGGGTATGGACAAAGCCACCGACTTGGCGGTAGTACGCGTGGATGTGGCAAACCTTACTGCCGCAGATTTCGGCGATTCAGATAGATTGCAGGTAGGTGAATGGGCTATTGCACTTGGTAATCCACTTGGACTAGGCTCCTCTACAGCAGTAGGGGTAATCTCTGCTCTTAATCGTAAGAATCTGCGTGTAGACGAAAACCGTACACTCGACGGCGCAATTCAGACCGATGCAGCCATCAATCGAGGGCACTCTGGAGGAGCGTTAGCGAACATTTTTGGGCAGATTATTGGAATTAACACCGCTATCTTGAGTTCTACGCCTCAAGGAGGCAGTATCGGCTTAGGTTTCGCAATTCCCTCCAATACAGTGCGTCGAATTGTGAGAGAGATTATCTTGGCAGGACACGCTTCGTCTTTGAAGCCTAAAACCCCATTTCTAGGTGTAGACTACGACTATGTGCCTGATGCCCTTGCAAAACAGCTCCGTTTGGAAGCGCGGCACGGCGTAATTGTGAAGCGGGCTATTGATAAAAGCCCTGCCCAGTTGAGCGGTATTCTCCCAGCCGACATTATTCTTTCGGTAGACGACAAAGTAATAGGAGACCGTAAGGACTTATTAGAGGCGATCCGACAGCATAAGCCCGGAGATGCGGTCACATTGCAGATTTTACGTCCTTCATTAGGCAAAATGAAGAGTTTTGTTGTCCGCCTAGCGAGATGGGCAGTCATATCTGATACCTCCCAGTAGGCAAATACGAAACATTTTTAGTATCGCGAGTGTCTAATGGGTAGAGACGGTAGTGCAAATAGTTACGACTAGACTAAGGTTGCCCCGCGATAAAGCCGAAAAGAAAAGTAGAGTAGGCATATTACGATTGAAGGAGAGAGATTCTTTGTTGGATGAGATAAGAGAGAAAGCGCAGTCACTGCGGACACAACTGACCGAACTTCGAGGGCATCTTTGACCAGACCCGTATAGAATCGGAAATTCATGTGCTGGAAGAGCAGGCTTCCCAACCGAACCTGTGGGATGACGCATCGCAAGCCCAAAGTCTGTTACAACAGATGAGTAGCCTTAAAGAGCGCATTGCTCCTCTAAAAGAGGTAGAGCAACGCTTAGACGATCTTGAGGTGATGCTGGAACTCCTTGCGGAGGAGGCAACCCCAGACGAGGTTGCTCTGAATGAACTTTACACAGAGGCAAGTCATCTTGAAAAAGTGACGGCTAGGCTGGCACTGGAGACGCTTCTCTCAGGAGAGTACGACGCATCGGACGCTATATTGGAGATACAGGCGGGGGCGGGAGGCACGGATGCGTGTGATTGGGTGCGCCTGTTGCAAAAGATGTATCTGCGCTGGGCAGAGAATAGGGGCTATAAGGCGGAAGTTGTAGAGGAGAGTGAAGGCGATATAGATGGGCTGAAGAGCACTACGCTTATGATACACGGCAAAAATGCTTACGGATACCTTCGCGCCGAGCATGGAGTTCATCGCTTAGTACGTATTTCGCCCTACGATTCGAACAAACGCCGTCAGACCTCCTTCGCTCGTGTGGAGGTGTTGCCCGACATTGGCGAAGAGATTAAAATTGAAATCAACCCGGACGATTTACGGATAGACTACTATCGTTCGAGCGGAGCGGGCGGACAGCACGTCAATAAAACGGACTCAGCGGTGCGGCTCGTCCATCTACCAACGAATACTGTAGTGACCTGCCAAAATGAGCGGTCACAACATAAAAATAAGGCAGTTGCCATGCAGGTTCTTCAGGCACGCCTTATCGCATTGGAGCAGAGGCAGAGCGACCAACGGCGTGCTAATCTGCGTGGGGAGGCAAAAGCTAACGAATGGGGTAGCCAAGACCGTTCGTATGTTTTTCATCCGTATACCCTCGTGAAAGATGTGAGAACAAACTACGAAACGGGAGATGTGATAGGTGTGATGAATGGTAACATCGACCCGTTCATTGATGCGTGGTTGCAGTGGCAACAGGCGCAAAAGAATCAGAGTACAGAATAGGTGATATTGGGTTTCCTTCAAATACCTGTCGGTAAGGAGCGACCAGACAGGGCTGTGGGTGAGAAAGAAAGAGGCACGAAAATGACACGGGGACGAGAGGTAGTACTAGTCGCCCTCTTTTGGGCAATAGTGGTTGGGGGGCTTTGTGGGGTTGCGCCCAGAGTAGCGGCACAAGAGAGTATCAAATCTGAAATAGACCTAAGCACCAAAGATATTGGGGCGAAAGAGAACGCCATTGGGAACCTTGTTGCCGACAGTATCCGTAGTGAGGCTAAGACCGATATTGCGCTGATTGCCGCATCCTACTTTACAGAAGATACCAAAATAGCGAAAGGCACGGTCTCTTTGAAAGACCTCCTAAAGACGCTTGAGTATAAGGACGACAGCATTACCGTCGTGAAATTGACAGGGAGTCAGATACTCAAAGCTTTAGAGCATGGTCTCTATCTGTTTCCAAAAGGCAATAGCGGCTTTCTGCACTTTTCTGGTATGGTGGTGACAATTGATGCCTCTGCCGAAAAAGAGAAGCGTGTTCTCTCCGTAAAAATAGACGGAAACACACTAGAGAAGAGCCAGACCTATAAAGTAGCCATGCCAACCCCGCTTGCCAACGGTGCGTTGGGCTACTTCAGCATCTGGAAAAAAGACGATATTGACAAAGGGGAGACCAAACGTCTGGATGAAAAAACCCTTGAAAAAGCGATAAAGTCCCACCTTAAAGAGCATAAAACTCTCTCGAAAGGCGATGAGCGGCTTGTCGTCAAAGGAAAGATAACGGATGCCAAATAGATACGTCTTCTTTACTCTCTGTATAGGGCTTCTCTTTGTTGCAACGGGGTGTAGTAAGCAGAGTATTACGGGGGATGTCGCCAATGCAACTCCTTCTCCTACTGCACCTATTATGACTGTGCAGAGTGCCGCCAACACGACAGAGAAGTTGAAGCGTCCGGTATTCGACGGCCCTCGAAACGGAGATGAAGAAGTACGCCGATAAGACGATACTCCAAGAGGGAAAATACCGCGACCTGCCCTTTACCAATGTGATTGGCGTATTCTATCCCGAAGGGAAGCAGGCTCCCGCAAAGTTGCCCGTCCTCATCGTTTCACACTGGGATACGCGCCCGGTTGCCGATGGACCCAACTCGCCAGCGGCTGCGGGAGGCTTCCGTTTTGGTGAGAAGGGCTGGAATCGGCTTGCGCCTATTCTTGGCGCAAACGACGGAGCTTCAGGGGTAGCGGTAATACTAGAGCTTGCTCGTCTATTAAAAGAGCAGAGAGCAAAAACAGGCGTGATACTCGTGTTGGTAGATGGGGAAGACTACGGCGATTTTAGAGGGAATAACGGCGAGGGGGACGGTGTTCTGCTTGGCTCTACTCTTTTTGCCCAAAAATACAAGACCTACCCCGAAATCGGGCAACCGGCGTATGGCATCCTACTAGACATGATTGGCGGGAAGAATCTCGTCATTCCAAAAGAGGAGAACTCTCAGCAGTTCGCCGCCGCCGCAAACGAAAAGGTATTCGGAACAGCGCAGGCATTAGGCTATGGTGAGGTGTTTCGGTTTAATGAGACCCAGTCTGTAGAGGATGACCATATCCCGCTGAACAGGGCAGGAATCCCTACTATAGATTTAATTCACCCACTTCCTTATGGCGACTATGCACTACGCGGATATTTCTTCTGGCATACGCAGTCGGATGTGCCGTCGAAATGTAGTGCGAAATCGCTCAAAATTGTTGGGGAGACGGTTGCGGAGACTCTGTATCGGGAAACTGCGGAACAATAGCAGGGACTGGTAAGTCAAGTAGGTAGTTCTAAACGAAAGGGTGTGATGGGTATGGCACGGGAGACAAGACAACCCGGGCAGGGGCGAACGCTCACTTTTCAAGAGAGCGAACTTAAAATATGCGACTTATGTGGTTGCCTTAATTTGAATACGAACACGGACTGCTTTATTTGCGGTTGGCACGGTCACTTTGTGCAAGAGACACGCGTGGTTCATGCCGCCCTCGAACTAGCAACACGGCGCTATGGTCGTCTTGAACTCCATCATCTGACGGATGCGCGTACCTACCGTGAACCCGCTCCCCCTACATGGCAGGCGCGGCTTAAATCGTGGTGCTTGGGCATCTTGAAGCGCAAAAGACAGTAGGCACAGTGTGTGAAGAGGGGCACTACATCGGCATTTTAAAATTTCCCCCTGCCTCTTGCTAAAGGAGAGGCAGAGGGAAATAGACCCACAGAAGGGGATTGCAACAACGTGTCCATTCGTTTCCGATTTTCGTTCTACCTCCTTGTCTTCTGTTTACTCTTTGTTGGCGGTATCGCTCAGGCGCAACGCCTCACTCTTCCCCTTCTTTCGGAAAAGCAACTACTCGATGAGATACAGCATAGGGCATTCCTCTTCTTTTGGGAGAAGAGCGACTCGCATACCGGTCTCACCAACGACCGTGCAAAAAACTCCGGTCAAGACGACTACACCGTAGCAAGCACGGCAAGCACAGGATATGCCCTTGCGTCTCTTCCTATCGCGGTGCAGCACCGATGGATAGCACGTAAAGAGGCGTATAACCGCGCTCTTCTCACTCTCACCTTTCTAACCAACAAGCTCCCCAATGTGCATGGCTGGCTCTATCACTTTATAGATAAGCGCACGGGCGAACGTGTCTGGAACTGCGAACTCTCCTCTATTGACACCGTCCTTCTTGTGGCAGGGGCACTTGTTGCGGGGCAGTACTGGAGGCACACAGAGGTAGAACGCCTCGCGAATGCCCTCTATGAGCGGCTAGAGTGGAACTGGATGCGAACCAACGGAGGGCTTATGCCTTCAAAACAGGTGGTTTCGATGGGCTGGAAGCCAGAAGACGGCTTCATCAAGAGCAACTGGGATACCTACTGCGAACTGAAAACACTCTACCTGCTCGGTATGGGTTCCAAGCGAGACCCGCTCCCTGAAGAGACATGGAACGCATGGACACGAAACCCCATTGAGTATAAGGGAATGAAGACTCTAGCAGGGGGACCTATCTTCTTTCACCAGATGGCGTTCGGTTTCTACGACTTCCGTAACTGGTACGACTCGCAAGGTTGGAACTATGCCTATGCCGCCGAGCAGGGCATTAAGGTGAATCGCCAGTTCTGTATAGACCTCCAAGGCAAGCGTAAGACCTACGCGCCAAATATATGGGGGCTTAACGCGAACGATGCCCCTGACGGATACCGCGCCTATGCGGCTCCCGGCGAGGAGGATGGCACAGTGTCGCCGACAGGGGCAGTTGCCTCTATTCTCTTTACACCAAAGCTTGCGAAAGAGGCGGCAGTGGCGATGTATACACGTTACGGGCATCATCTGTGGGGAAGGTACGGCTTTGGTAATGCCTTCAACGTGGATAAGAACTGGTTCGACCCAGATGTTATTGGGATAGATTTGGGAATGGCACTCCTTGCCATTGAGAATCATCAAAGCGGTATGGTGTGGAAACTACTGGCTTTGCATCCATCAACAAAGCGGGCGTGGGAGTTGGCAGGATTTCATCGGGCAGAGGGCGTGCCGCGCCTGAAAGAGTAGGCTTATTCGTATAACGTTTAGCCTCTTTACACGAGAAACGGTAAGAGGTAACTACTTCGACAATGTCACATTAGGTCTCTCGTTCGGTATCACGTGTTTTTAGGGCGGAAGCGCTCCTAAAGGCTATTGCGGAACTCGCCTATATTCTGTGTTTGTAACTACTCAGGCTATCTCGCTGGGAAACGAGGTTTCCCTTTGAGTAGAAGTTGTAGTGCAGTCAATACCGATTGTCCCTGCTTGCGTAGGGTTGAGATGTAAGAGCGTATTCTACAGAAGGCGTCGGCTCCTTCTGC
>JAPLCR010000383.1 GCA_026392135.1 Armatimonadota bacterium | reverse complement strand
GTCGGGTAGGGAGATACTGAAGCCGCTCTTACCGCGTGCGGGCAACGGATCGAACTCTACCAGATTGCTGGAGGTCTGCACCACTTTACCCACACTGTCCACTAACTCCACCACCGCCTCCACATGAATCAGCGGGTTGTTTGTTTGATTGACCACCTCTCCTGTAACATTCAAGAAGCCTAAGCGACGCTCCGATTGTAGGTTACTGGGGAGGGCAAGGTTGGCAAGGGAGGGTGTTTCCAGTGCAATCAGGGCAGGAAGGGAGGGAGCGGATAGAACTGCCCTCTGCACAAAGGCGAATGTAATGGTGCTAGCGACAAGGGTTAAGGTTACTGCGGAGATTAGAGTAAACCAGTTCAAACTTACCTTCCCGGGTTTTGTTCTGGAATGACGTGTGGGTAGATACACATTTTCGGAAAGCTCTTCAGGCTCTATATCACGGCGCATTAGGGCACTCATTGTCGTTACCTCTCTCTTTCTGCTTACGCAAGGGCAAACCACTCAAATTCTAACTACTTATCTACAAGTATAACAAATACGGGTTACTTATGTCAACCTTTTTTTGAACCATTTCGCAGAATCTTGTCTCCTATTGTGACTCGAACAACCCACTCAAGACAAAACACCGCTTTTCACTACTAATACTCCTTAGTACGACGTAGAAGCGGAAGAAGTGTCACAAAATATTATTTCGGCGGTATCTCAAGATTAGGGCGAGGTTGGAGGGGCTAAACGAGGCGTTCAGTAGCGTAAGTGTCGAAGTTTAGAGGATGCGGGGAGCCGTATTTCAGGCGGTAGTAACCTGCACACGCAATCATTGCGGCGTTATCCGTACAGAGAATAGAGTCTGGGATAACGACGCGCATACCCTCACACGCTCCCATCTCCCGCATATTTTTTTGTAATAACCGATTCGCGGCGACTCCTCCAGCGACGCAGAGGGTCTGTATGCCGTACTGTTGCGCGGCACGGCGCATCTTTTCAACCAACACCTCAACGATTGCAGTTTCGTAACTAGCGGCGATGTCTTCAAGCGGAGTCTGCTCCTTATCGCGCTCTAAGAAAGCGCGTATCGAAGTCTTGACTCCGCTAAAACTAAAATCAAGGCTATCACCAATCCACGAACGAGGGAAGGAGATACGTTTAGGGTCTCCCGATTCTGCAAGTCGCGATATATTTGGTCCACCGGGATAGGGCAAGCCCATCAGTCGTGCGCCTTTATCAAACGCCTCACCCGCCGCGTCATCCCGAGTCTGCCCCAGTAGCCGATATTTACCATGGCTCTCCATCAACATTATCTGTGTATGCCCCCCCGATACAATGAGCGCAAGGAGAGGAAAGGCATTTTCCAAATCGGGGGCGACAAGAAAGTTCGAATAGAGATGCCCCTCCAAATGGTGTATGCCAATAACTGGAATGTCGAGCGCGTAGGCAAGGGCTTTAGCGGCAGAGACTCCTACGAGTAGTGCGCCTAGTAGCCCCGGACGATTCGTCGTAGCAATGGCTTTGATGTCTTGTATCTGTAGCTCTGCTATGTCAAGTGCCGCGTGCAGAACAGGCAGAATGCGCTCAACGTGCTTGCGAGAAGCCAATTCAGGGATAACACCGCCATACAGGGCATGGAGTTCCGCTTGACTTGAGATAACAT
>JAPLCR010000123.1:1807-3872 GCA_026392135.1 Armatimonadota bacterium | reverse complement strand
GAGAGTAGTCAGGGTTGCTGATTCCTGTTGTGGATAGGCTCCTTTGTATCTCAAGAGTCTCTCCTACATGGTTCTATTTGGGCGTACCAATACCAGCAATGCGGTTGTTTCGGTAAAGGTGTCGCCGTCATCATAATCAAAACGGGCAGGCACTGGTTAATGGTATTCGCTCGTTAATCTATTTTTGCTCTGAGTATTCATTCAGGAGCCGGAGATGAAACATGAACACAGATTGTAAAGTGTTAGTGGTCGGTGGAGCCGGGTATATTGGCGGTTTAGTTGTTGATTTGCTTCAAGAGGCAAACTACGATGTTACAGTTTATGATAGTCTGCTTTATGAATCCAGATACCTCAAGCCCTGTAACCTCGTCTATGGCGATATCAGAGACACGGACAAACTGGTTGCCGAGTCACATAAGCACGATTACATCATTTTGCTTGCCGGACTGGTGGGAGACCCTGCTTGTCAGGTAAACGTGAAGGCGACAGAAGATATTAACTTCCACGCCGTTCGAGATTTTACCCAGAGACTCTCGCACACCAAAAAACTTATCTTTATCTCGACCTGTTCCGTCTACGGCGCGCAAGACGACACTCTTGATGAGACCTCTCCCACCTCCCCTCTCTCTGCGTATGCCTCCACCAAGCTGGCTGCGGAAGAGTATGTGTTGGATTTCGGGGGAACTATCTTCCGTCTAGGTACTGTTTATGGACCGGGTGACCACTACTCTCGTATCCGCCTCGATCTTGTGGTGAACCTGCTTACTGCCCGCGCCATCAAACACAAAAAGATCGCTATTTTTGGCGGTTCACAGTGGAGACCGATAATCTCTGCTTACGATGTCGCACAGTATATTCGTGAGGCTTGCGAGCGAGACCTTCCGGGTATCTTCGTGCTGAGCAAAGAGAACGTACTTCTCTCCGAACTCGGACAGAGGGTTGCACAGTGCATCGAAGGAACAGAACTCGTCTACAACTCCATACCCTTCCAAGATTTCCGCAACTATAAGGTAGATAACAGCAAGTCTCTCCGCACCTTCCGGTATCGTGCTGTTCGCACTGTCGAACAAGAGGTCTTGCGATTAGAAACTATCATCAAAGAGAGTAGAATTAAAAACTTGGAAGAGCCCATCTATAGCAACGGTGCTTACCTCAAGGCACACCCAGAAGTACTGGACTACAAGCGAAGCGTTCTCGTCTAGGTTTTGCGTAAAGAGTGCTCTATATCAGAGAGCTAACTTTTGATTAGAACACTCTTTCTGGAATGTGTCATCTCTCCGTTCCAAACCCTCCAGCCAATCTTAAAAAAAGATTGGCTGATTCTATCGTTTATCGGCAAATATTGTGTTGCCTCTGGTATTGACAATACAGGTACTCAGTAAAACCTTTGTATCGGAGGCTATGAAGAGTATTTATCATGAAGAAAGTGTTATTAACAGGGGCGGTTGGGTTTATTGGCTCTCACCTGAGTGAGTTGCTACTTAATGCGGGCTACGAAGTGATCGGGTACGATAACTTCGACCCATTCTACCCCCGCTCCTACAAAGAACTCAATCTTAAAACCCTCCAGTCCTATCCCCGCTTCACCTTTGTTGAAGCTGATTTGCGAGACCGTGCCAAGGTCATGGAGACGATAGAGCAGCACCGCCCCAACGGTATTATCCACCTTGCGGCAAAAGCAGGTGTGCGCCCCTCCATTCAAGACCCAGTCTCTTATACCGAAACCAATGTTACCGGAACGCTTAACCTGCTTCTAGCCTGTGAAAAATATCCAGTAGAGCATTTTACATTCGCCTCATCGTCTTCTGTGTATGGGAACAATGCAAAAGTTCCCTTCTCCGAAGACGACCAGACGAGCCATCCTGAATCACCCTACGCGGCAACCAAAAAGGCGGGTGAGCTACTCTGCTACTCTTACTATAAGCTGTTGAAATTGCCGATAACGTGTCTGCGATTCTTTACGGTCTATGGTCCAAGGCAACGCCCCGACCTTGCGATTCATAAGTTTGTGAAGCTGATAGACAATGACGAGCCGATTCCGTTTTTCGGAGATGGATGTACGAGC
>JAPLCR010000123.1:0-1778 GCA_026392135.1 Armatimonadota bacterium | reverse complement strand
TGTAAAGGGAATCAAAGCGGCTTATGAGAACCCAGACGGTTATCAAATCTATAATCTAGGGCGTAGTAACCCCGTTTCGCTGAACGAAATGGTTGCAACTATCGAACGCGCAATGGGCAAATCTGCTAACCTGATACGAATGTCCGACCAGCCAGGCGATGTCACTATCACCTACGCTGACGTAAGTAAAGCTCATGCAAAGCTAGGGTACGACCCCGAAGTAGATTTTGAAGAGGGGGTTCGCCGTTTTGTGGCATGGTGGCACGAAGCAAAAGCCGATTTGAAGTAGACAAGCGGAGGCGTACTCTGCTATGAGGAGGTTTTGGTGAAGTTTCTTGTGACTGGAGCCGGCGGATTTATCGGTTCCCATATTGTTCGCGCTCTGCTAAAAGAGAAACACACGGTTCGTGTGATAGATAATTTTAGCACGGGCTATCGTTGGCGTTTGGACGAAGTACGGGATAGTATTGAACTAATTGAGGGTGATATTTGTAATGTGGATACCGTTCGCCGTGCAGTAGAGGGCGTTGACCGAATCTGTCACCAGGCGGCTATCCCCTCCGTTGCGCGATCTACAGCCGACCTACAGTGTGCAAGGGAGGCAGGGGTTCAGCGCCTAGTCTATGCAAGCTCCTCTTCTGCTTACGGAAACACCCCCGAACTTCCTAAGCACGAAAAGATGACTCCTAACCCACTCAGCCCGTACGCGGTGAGTAAGTTGGCGGCAGAGCAGTACTGTAAGTCTTTCGCTGGGTTAGGTTTTGTGGAGACTGTCTGCCTGCGCTATTTTAACGTGTTTGGACCTATGCAAGACCCTACCTCTTCGTATGCGGCAGTTATCCCCAAGTTTTGCTTAGATATACTGAATGGTCGCCCTCTAGCACTTAATGGTGATGGGAGCGTAACCCGTGACTTTACCTATATTGAGAATGTCGTTCAGGCGAATCTGCTTGCCCTAACCAAGCCCGGCGTTTCAGGTACTGTGGCGAATATCGGGTGTGGTGAACGGCATGACCTCAATCAGTTGATACAGTTTATAGGGGAAGCACTGGGTATTGAGCCGCAGATTGAGTATAATCCACCACGTCCAGGGGACGTACAGGACTCGCTTGCCGACATAACGGTGGCAAGAACAGTACTGGGCTATGACCCCAAGGTTTCGTTCAAAGAGGGGCTTCGCCGTACCGCTGAATGGTATCGCGAACACGGTGCAGAGGTTGTTCAGAAATCCACTCGAAATTAAGGAGTAACCACTATGAGTGATGCGTTTTTGCCGTTTGCTCAACCAGAAATTGATGATGACGAGATAAACGAAGTCGTTTCGACCATGCGCTCTGGTTGGTTGACAACGGGACCCAAAACACGCCAGTTCGAGGCAGATTTCGCGCAATTCCTGGGCGATACCGATCTTCAGACGATTGCGGTCAACTCGGCGACCTCTGGGTTGCACTTAGCACTAGAGGCAGTGGGAGTCAAGGCGGGAGATGAGGTTATCACTACGACCTATACCTTCACGGCAACCGCCGCCGTTATACACTATCTGGGTGCTAAACCTGTATTTGTAGATGTTGACCCTAACACCCTGAACATCGATCCTGCCAAAATGGAAGCGGCTATTACGCCACGTACAAAGGCGATAATCCCTGTGCATATCGCAGGTCTCTCTTGCGATATGGGAGCCATTCTTGAGATTGCTAAGCGGCGTAACCTCCGAGTTATAGAGGATGCCGCTCATGCTCTCCCTACAACCTGTGAAGGCAAATTGATTGGTACCCTAG
>JAPLCR010000128.1:4421-6774 GCA_026392135.1 Armatimonadota bacterium | reverse complement strand
GCAAGCAGGGACAATCGGTATTGACTGCACTACAACTTCTACTCAAAGGGAAACCTCGTTTCCCAGCGAGATAGCCTGAGTAGTTACCAAAAGACAAAGAAATTAGTGGGCATTTCGAGCGCATTACAACCCTCAGTTCTCAGAACTCGATATACAAAACTACTGCGGAAGGAGCAATACGCGCAAAGGAGGAGGCGATTGCATCTAAAACAGCCGAAATTGAGCGCACAATAAAGGATAAGGAGGAAGCTCTCACCACGCAGATTGCAGAAATCAGGGCATCCTGCGACCGACAACTAGCGGACAAGGAGAGTGCGGCAACCGTTCAGATTGAATCGCTTCGCCAATACTGCGTTATACAACTGGCTGATAAAGACAGTCACATCGAGGCACAACTTGCCGAGAAAGACCGCCATATTGAGGCACAAAAGCAACTCTTAGCAGCTGCCGAGGAGAGATTGACGGCAACTTTCGATTCGCTATCTGTTAAGACACTCACGACAGTCAGTGAGCAGTTCATGCAAACTGCCCGCGCAACCCTTGAAACTGCCCAAACTGAGGCAAAAGGTGACCTGAACTTGAAGCAACAAGCCATTGAGGAGTTGCTGAGACCCGTCTCAGATTCGCTTGCCAAACTCGCGAAACAACAGGAGGAGATGGAGCAGAAGCGTGTTTCAGCGTTCGATAGCATTGAGAAGGGTATCAGAACACTCTCGGAGGAGGCTGACCAACTTGCGAACGCACTGAGGAAGCCAGCGACTCGTGGCGCGTGGGGTGAGATGAACCTCAAGGTCATCCTAGACAATGCGGGATTACAAGAGGGCGAACACTACGTTCTTCAAGATTCGACTGATGACGAAGAGGGCAACCGTCTCCGCACAGATGTAATCATCCACTTGCCGAATGGCAGAGACTTTATTATTGACTCCAAGGCTCCTCTTGAATCGTATTGGGAGGGGATGAACTGTCCCGATGAAGCGACGCGACAAGACAAGTTCGCGCATCACGCCAAGCTTGTTCGCGACCATGTCAAACAACTTTCGTCTAAAGAGTTCTGGACTCGCTATAAGGCATCACCCGATTGCGTGGTAATGTTTATTCCGACTGAGGGCGCTTATCAAGCAGCGATTGAGGCGGATAGGTCAGTGCTAACCGATGCTCATAAGAGTCGTGTGTACCTATCGAACCCGATGACCCTTATAAGTATGATTCATATTGTCGCATACGTATTGAAGGAAGACCGCGCTCGTCAGAACGCTAGTGAAATTCAAGAGTCAGCAGTAGAACTCTACAAGCGCGTCTCTAAGTTTGTCGGTGACTTTTCAGACATTGGACGCAGATTAAGGCTCACCGTAGATATGTACAATACGGCAGTAGGCGCGCTAGAAGGAAGAGTCTTACCAAAAGCGAGAGACATTAGCCGACTTGGTGCTGGCTCAGGCAGAGAAATTGACGATGTGTCCCCCCTCGAAC
This sequence comes from Armatimonadota bacterium, assembly GCA_026392135.1. Classification (GTDB taxonomy): domain Bacteria; phylum Armatimonadota; class Chthonomonadetes; order Chthonomonadales; family Chthonomonadaceae; genus CAIJLM01. Next base: position 5,301 of record JAPLCR010000128.1, on the reverse strand, counting down.
TGTTTCCGAGAGAACTCACAAGTCCAGAGTTCCGAGAACTTCCGAAGCAATTGAGTTCCAGCAATGGGTTTGAAGGGGAAGCCTAGTCCCCAATGACCACCACACTCCCCGCTGGGCAAGAGTCGCTCTTTTGGAAATTAAGCGTAAAAATGCACATAAGCCCCAAACTTGGAACAACACGCACGGGCTTCCCAACCTCAAACCGCTAAGGCTCCTCTCCTTTACGAAGGAGAGGCTGGGTGAGGTTAAGTGAAAACACGCAAAAGCCTGTCAGGGGCGAACTCAGACGACTCCCCACTTGAGCGGGACGTTCGCCCTACTTGGTTATAGGTTTGGCGGATTCCCGCTCTATCTCCCGATTCCCTATCAGTATCTGACCGGGCTGTACAGAGATTTTAAGGCTCTGCCCGTCGGTGCTTGCGCTCGTTTTCTTGTTGGTAAGGGGGTCGAGAAAGCGCGTTGGCAGGGGAGTCGAGAGCGAAGTGGTGATGGTGGCGGTTAGAGGCTTGTCGCTCAGCGAGATGAGTACCCATGTCGTCGCGCCGCCCTGACTGCGAATGGCGGAGAAGACCTGCGGGTTGTCGGTATCTACTTCACGCAGATAGAGTTCGCCTCGCGTCAGTTCGGGGAAGCGTTTTCGGAGGGCGAATAGGCGGCGGTAGAACTCAAATAGGCGCGGACTCTCTTGCGGGGCTTCGGCGTAGACCTGCGGTACTCCGCAGAGCGCGTGTATCGCCTCTAACGCTCGAAACTGCGGCGTATCTCCTGCGAATTTCGCAATAGCCTCTGTCGCATGGCTTCGAGAGGCGTAGACGCGGTGGGAGCCGGAGGGAAGCATATCGCGTGTGTTGGCGAGATGGAGTTTATAGCCTTTCGCTGT
>JAPLCR010000128.1:0-4364 GCA_026392135.1 Armatimonadota bacterium | reverse complement strand
CAGGAGCTCTTGAAAGTGGACAGTTCCGCTTGCCGTGTTGTCTTGCACGAGGTTGGCGGAGGTGTGGAACACCATTCCCGACTCTCCGCTCAAGATAAACGCTTGCGGTCTCTTCTCGCGTAAGGTGTTGAGGACTATCTGCATCACGAGCGGCGACTGGTTTCCGGCGGCGTAGGCGGGTTGGTTCCAGCCCGATTGCCACATTGGAGATTGATAGTTCGCTCTCTCAATCCGGTAGCCGTCCATGCCGTAGCTCTGTTGGTCGTTTTGGGCGAGTAGGCGAATATAGTCCTGATATTGCGGGCTTGCCCTGTTCACGAGGGCAGTTCCATCCTCTTTCAACAGTGTCGATTTTTCGTCCCGCGTGAACATATCGTCTAGGGCGAGCGCATTAGATTTTTCATCAAAGCCGTGTACTGTCATGCCGAGTAGTACGCGCAACCCCTGCGCGTGCGCCGCGCTCACGAGGGCTTTCAAGTCGGCTTGAGTCCCGTATTTTGGCTCTATCTCTGAGGGGTTGAGGGGCTTATAGCCGCCTTTCCAGTGCGGAGTCAGAATGAGAGTATTGAAGCCGACCTGCCGATAGAACGGCAGATACTGCGTAATCTCCTTAAAGCCCCCCTTGAATTTGTCGAGCGAGACCTCCAGTAGAACACTCTCCTTGACCGAGTTCGGCGTAGCGACCTCATTCGGAAAAGAGCGCGTAGCCCACTGCCGATACCGCGGAAGCGCGTCCTGCAAACTTCCTCGATTCGCCTCCATACGCAGGGTGCCCGACTTTACGCTCACTCCATTGCTCATCAGAGAGGCGTGGTATTCGTCAAAGGCGAGGTCTAGGAAGGGAGTCACTCCTAACGCTCTGAGGGAGGATTTATAGCGAGTTTCACCGCCATTCGTGTCCATCCAGAAGAGGAGAGACTGCTCACTATCCAAGCGAGTGAGCGCAATCAGACCGAAGCCAGTGTCGGGGGCAGAAGGAAACTGGTAGATGTGGTCGCCCAATGGCGTAAGCGTGTGTGCGGGAGAGGTGTCACTCTCCGCAGTCCAAGGTCCCGGTGCCTCAATCTGACAGCCCTGCCAGATAAAGCGTGGATACCCGAAGCGAAAGCCCTCCAACTTATCGAAGGGATAGCCTACATAATAGACTCCGTTTTCGATACGGTAGCCGAAGGGGCGACCGGAGGCTCTTAACACCGCCTCAATAGCGTTCTGGAGAGGCATTCTCAGATGAACGGTGACTTTTATATCCCGTAAGGAGCTGTCTATCACATAGAGCGCTTTCGCCTTTTTAAGCGCGGTCTCCACGGCTTCATACACATCAACGTTTTCGAGGTCTAGCAAAATGGTTGGAGGCATCTCTTCCGGTACGAGTTCGTGAACGCCATTATCGGTATGGTAGGCATACGGCAGATGCGCCATTCTGATAACGGTTTCGACCGCCTGCTTCAGCGGCATTTCAAACTGAGCGGTGAGCGTGGCTAACTGTAGTCTTGTATCTAAGCGGTAGGGTACGCCCGCTTGCTCGAAAATCTGTTTTAACGCTTCGTAGGCGTTGGAGTTGTTTACGTTCACGCGAACCTTGACAGCGTCTCTTTCCGTAATAGGGATAACGCTATAGACTCCGTCCTCCACTTGATAGGTGAGCGGCAAGCCGCTCGCTATGAGCAGGGCTTCCAGCGCTTTCTGGAATGGCTTATGGAGTCGGACAGTTACGTCGCTCCCTTTGAAACTGGGTTCCACCGAATGAAGGACTCTCGCCTGCTCGAAAAGCAGGTTCAGCGCGGTGTAGAGGTCAACCTTCTCCAAATCTAGGTCTATCACTCTTTCAGGAGTAGTCACTACTTCCGGCGGCAGCCTCGGTAGCGTGATAGGTTGGTCGGGAGTCGGGCGCGTGAGGGTTGCGGAGCGTTCGAGGCGTGTCTCTCCTGCGTATAGGCGGTATTCGCAGGTGAGTTCGTAGCGGAAAGGCTCTTTTTTGCCGATGCCGTAGCTCATTTTCAGGACTACGCTACGCGATTTTTCGTCTGTCTGAATCGAATAGCGCAGGAACGTTGCGCCCTGCTCCGCCACGAGGTATCTACCATTCACCTTCACATCTACATAGTCGCTCAACTCTCCGCCCATCAGGTTGAAATCCATTTCAGGCATGGTGAGGCTTAATACCTGTCCTGTTTTGCTGTTGAATCGGAGAAAGACAGAGGTGTTCTGAAAATAGAGATCCTCTGCCTGTACATAAGAGGTTATATCTAAGTAGGAGAAGAGAGCGTTCTGCGGACGGGCATATAGAGGAGGAGGAGACGCAAGAGATAGCGCGATAGCCATGCAAACCAGAAGAAGCGAACGGTGATATACACAACGCAACATAGCGTAGCCTCCCTAAAAAGAAAAACCTTCCGAGCGGACGTTTCGCCTACTCGGAAGGTTAGACGAGAGACTAGAGGCTGAGGTTACTGCTATGACCGGGAAAGAGCTTCGCTTTCGGGTCGATACGTATCTTAACGCGGTTCACAGCGAGGCAGATTTCGCCTACGCCCGTCGCAATGAGATCGAGCTTGCCGTCGTAGTGCGCGATGTCGCCCGCCGCGTAGACTCCCTCAATACTCGTCTCCATGAGGTGGTTGACCACGACTTTCTTGGAGCCGTGCAGTTCAAGCCCCCATTCGCGGAGGGGTCCTATGTCCGCTTTGAAGCCGAGGTTGAGCAGTACTGCATCTACCGGAAGAGTCTCCTCCTCCTTCGTTTTGCTGTGGAGGATAGTCGCAGCCTCAAGTTTCCCATCGCCGCGAACCTCTTTCAGTTCGTTCCAGAGCCGCACATTGACCTGCGAACGGTTGAGAAGCCAGTCTACACTCTCCTCATGGGCGCGGAAAACATCTCTGCGGTGAATGAGGGTAATGCTTCCCGCTACCTCTTCGAGGTTCATCGCCCAGTCGAGAGCAGAGTCGCCGCCGCCGATAATGAGCAGATGCTTGTCCTGAAACTTGGCTTTGTCCTTCACGAAGTAGTAGACCCCGTTGCCCTCAAACGTATCCAGAGATTCGTTGGCGAGTTTTGTGGGCGAAAAGGCTCCTGCGCCCGTCGCAATAACTATCGTTTTCGTGCGGTGGGTCGCTATGTTGGTGGTTAGGGTGAAGGTTCCATCCTCCTCCGTAACGAGTTGGAGAACCTTTTCGTCGAGGCAGATGGCGGGTGAAAAGCGAGTCCCCTGCTCTATCATCTGATTAGCGAGGTCTCTCGCCAGCACTTTGGGAAAGCCCGGCATATCGAAGATATACTTTTCGGGATAGAGGGCGTTGAGTTGTCCGCCGAGTTCGGGGAGGCTATCGATAATTTTGGTTTTGAGTTGACGAAGCCCCGCGTAGAAGGCTCCAAACAGCCCGACGGGACCTCCGCCAATAATGGTAATGTCGTAAAGTTCGTCCGCGCTCTCTACCTGCGCGGTTTCGTTGCTATCCGTCACCTATCTCTCCTTAGCCCCGCCGCGTATTTGCATTTCGTGCGGAAGGGTTGTTTCTGTTTAGCGTTGTTTTCGGAGTCTTATTATATCCTATTTTGCACCCTAAATGAGTCGCTAAAGGGCTAGGTTTAGCGTTCAGGGTTCTGGGGATCTTGACATAACCTCACCCAACCTCTCCTTCGCAAAGGAGAGGAGTTCTTGTGGTTTGAGATTGGGAAGTTGAGCGCGTTGTTCTAGGGCGGGTTGCATTGTGCTTTTTTTCGCGCCTTTTCGCGCTTTTCGCGGTTAATTCCCAGAACCCTGCACTTTTACGGACTAGGCTTACAGAGCGAACTTTAGTAGCGAATCATCATTGAGCCGTTTGCTTTCGTTCGCATTGACGTGGATTAGAATCTTTCGTTGAACTAGCGTCGCGACTGCCTGCCTATGCTCCTTTTCTAAGAACTGACCAAAACTCTTCTTGATACTCTCCATCATTAACTCTTTCCGTCTCCATTCCTTAGATGGCACTTGGTTCCTGGCAGCACTCATTTGAGATAGGAGAAAGTCTGCGCGGTCCTCCGTATTCATTTCATTCGGAAGGGTTGTTTCATCCGCAAAGAGTCCGCCAACCCCTCCTGTTTGCTTATATATATCTTCTCGCTGTTTGCAAAACGCATCGTTCATAGACTTTAACCCCTCCTCATGCCGCGTTACAAAAATGACGTGATATTTTAGCCCTACCTCATGTCGAGTATAAATTTCAGTAGCGTAAGCATATCTGTTCCTGCTTGACATCGTAGCGCGGATATTTTGCAGATAGATGTTCAATAGGCTTTGCACAGTATCTTTGGAGTCAGGAGGAAGGTCTTGCCACTGGTCGCCTCCCAAAATCTCGGAAAGCCGTTTTCGATTGGACTCCTTTGTG
>JAPLCR010000208.1 GCA_026392135.1 Armatimonadota bacterium | reverse complement strand
GTCTCTGGATGGCGAGGTTGTTGCTGTTCGCATCGTAGACAAACGAAGTGCGATTCCCTTTCGCATCCTGAACCAGTGTCTGGCTCCCAACCGCATCATACGAGAACGAGGTGCGGAAGTTCAGAGCGTTCACCGTCGCTTGCGTCCGGTTAGAAGCGTCGTAAACCGTCGTAGTGAGGTTATTCAGAGCATCCTGAACCGCCGTCTGGTTCCCGTTCGCGTCGTAGATGTAACTGGTTCTGGCGCCCAGTCCGTTCACATTCGCCGATGTCTGACCGCCCGTGTTGTAGACCGTTGTCGTCACTCTATTGAGGGGGTCGGTGACGGAGATATTCCTGCCCGCCGCGTCGTAGGAGAAGGAGGTTCTATTCCCCAGAGCGTCGATACTCGCCTGCACCTGCCCGGTGGAGAGGTAAGTTGATGTACTGACATGGTTGAGAGCGTCCGTCACAGACTGTTGGCGACCCACTGCAAGGATTCATTGCATCCTCATTGCCCGGATGAGTGGCGGATCGGCAAATCAGGTGCGATGACTGTATCATAGTATAACTTATAGGAACACCTTCGCCACCTCTTCAGCGATGAGACCGTATTGGCGGGGATGCTCGCCCTTCGCGTCGGCTTGCTTGTAGCGGAAGGTGACGGGGCGGAGTTGGAGCAGTTATTCGCTTACGCTTCCCATCGTGTGAGCAGACCTCTAACTACATCGCTGGGATCAATGGTGCAACTCCAGCGGGGTTATCACCTCCCATGGTTAATTCGGAACTGTGAGCAGTTCGCGTAGGTTCAAGAATGCTACGTGCCGATAGTTCCGATGCGGTTGGCTCCGCTATCCGCCGCTACGCCTTGCTTGGCAATGTCTACATTATTGCTTCCTGTAGTGAGGTTGAACAGAACATGGTAGCCCAATCCCACATTGGTTTGAGCAGAGTCCGTAGCCCCATTGGTTCCAGAACCCGAACCGAAGAACGTCTGCGCCGTAGCAGGCAGGGAGGCGAAGAGTAGAGCGGATGCGGGAACGCCCTGTATAAGAGATGAGGTTTGTTTCGCCGTGGTCTCCTATGCGTTTGTAGAGGTATAATAGACAAGTAGGGGGTGCGCCTAATGTCCCCTGTTTTGTTGTGAAAACGCTTCGAGAAAGGGCTTTTAACGTCGTGGCAAACCGTATTACCGCCAAGGAAACCGCTAAAACTTTCGCTCGCACCGACTTTCTGTATATACAGTACGCTGTTTTTGTACGCGTGACAGAGAGTTTGCGAGTGCTCTCTAGATGCGTGAAGGCAAGAAAATGCTCTTCATCGTTATCACCACTCCGGGAGGTGTGTAGTCATGCTTCGTAAAAGAGTGGAGGTTGAGTTTATATGTCGGAACTTGCCCAGTCAAGAACGCCATGAGCGTGTTAATGCTCGTCTAGGCATACAGGTTGGCGAGCGCGTGGAGCAGGATGTTTCGGCGGGTAGCGACTTTGCTCTCTTTCGGCTTTTTGTGTTTGCGCGTGAGGGCAAGGAGGCAGGAACTCTCGATTTTGGCGGCGATTTTGTCAAGGGGACTGCTGAAGAGCGTTTTGTCTATCTTTCGTGGGGAACCCGCGAGGGCGAAGCGTGGGCGATGTTTGCACGCACCAAAGTTCCCCTTACTCGTATCACCCCCGAACTGGTAAACAGGGCGCTAGGGGAGGGTATACCGCTTCGCGCCACCCTTTGCCTTACCGATTCAAAAGGTCGTAGACCCTCCTCGTTACGCAGCGAAGAGTCGGTTGTTTGGGAGTGAATGTATGGTTTTGATAAGAGCGTATGGGACTTCGCCAGTCTAGCACGCTCTTATTATGTTTGTATCTATTGGACTACTCTGCTTTTGCGCTGGCTCCTAGTTCCCCGCACCCTTCGCCTATCTGAATCGCGGTGTCTATCGCGAGTACAAAGCATTTTCGGCTACTGTCTCTTGAACGCCCTTTTCATTCAGTTGAGCCTCGTCTCTCCTTGTTAACCTCATCCCGGTTTTCAACAACATGATATTTTGTAGAGGGTATTGTCCCCAATCGCACTGTTGGCACCACTTATCCTCTTCTTGAGTCTCAATTCAGTTTAGGGAAAGTTTCAGAAAATGTAGTTTCGGGAACTACAATTCTCATAAGTTATTGATATAATGTTATTCATATAACTACT
>JAPLCR010000545.1:26081-31119 GCA_026392135.1 Armatimonadota bacterium | reverse complement strand
TTCGACCACGAGCAGATGCTCAACGTGACTGCCGATGTCGCCGTTAAGCTGACAGGAACCGATTCGTGCCAAATCTACCTCTTCGACGAAGACAATGAAGAGCTTATTCTTAGCGCAACCGATAGCGAAGCACGAGATATAACAGGCACAATCCACCTCAAACTGGGCGAGGGGATTACAGGTTGGGTAGCGCGTGAACGCAAGCCCGTTGCGTTTGCAAAAGAGGCGTACAAAGACCATCGATTCAAATATTTCCCTGACCTCAAGGAGGGGGAGTTCGAGTCTATGCTTTCCGTTCCGCTCATGAATCAAGGGGTATTATTAGGCGTTATTAACGTGCGAACCCACCGTCCGCACGAATACACACGCCACCAAACACGGCTTCTATCCGGTATCGCCAATCAGGTCGCCGGAGCCATAAACCACCTACAACGGTACCGTAAAATGGAAACCCGCGCCGTACAATATACAGCACTCTCTGAGGTTAGCCAGGCTATTACTGCCAACCTATACCTCGAAGACCTTCTTCACCTCTTCGTAAGCATGACCGCGCAGACGATGGGCTACCGCATCTGTACAGTGATGTTGGTAGACAAATCAAGGGGTGAGCTTGTCATCACCGCCACACAAGCCTCGAACAAAGAGTACCGCAAAAAGCCTAATCTGAAAATTGGAGAGAGTGTCTCTGGAAGCGTAGCCAAGACGGGGCAGCCGATGTTGCTTCGCGACGTTCAAAAAGCTCCGGAATACCGCTTTCCTGACATCGCACAGAGGGCGGGAGTGCGTTCACTTGCCAGCGTCCCGCTCATCGCTCAGGGAGAGGTTATCGCCGTCCTCAACTGCTACACCGCCGAAGTGCACGAATTCACGACAGACGAACTGGTGGTGCTTCAGGCACTAGGTAATCAAGCCGCCCTCGCCATTCAGCACGCAAAACTTATGGTCAAGTCGGCGGTTATTCAGGAGATGCACCACCGTATAAAGAACAATCTTCAGCAGATTGTCAGTCTCATCCGCCTCGAAATGCGCTATAGCAAATATACCACCGTAGAAGAGGCATTGAACGACACTCTCAACCGCATTCTGGCAATCTCTAGTGTACACGAACTTCTTCTGCGCGATAATCTGGATGAGGTCAGCATAAAGAAAGTAGCAGAAAGCCTTCTTCACGCTACTCAGCAGAGCATTATTCCCTCTAACATCTCCATTCAAATCACCATTGAAGGCGAAGACATTGTGCTTCCACTTGCAAAAGCGACCTCTATGGCACTTGTGTTAAATGAACTCCTGCAAAACGCTATCGAACATGGCTTCAAAACACTCACCAAAGGGCGCGTGCGTATTCAGCTTAGCGCAGACGAAAACCGCTATCGTGTCGCCGTCCTGAACGATGGTGACTACCTGCCAGAGGGCTTTAATATTCGTAAATCAGACAGCTTGGGGCTGTCTATCGTGGATACCCTCGTGCGGAGCGATTTGCACGGCACATTCGTTCTGGAAAATGCGAAGTTCGACCCCGGTATTATCGCCATCGTGACCTGCCCTCATTAACCCTTATGCCATTTTCCGAAACGCAACAAAATCAGTTACATCAGGGGGCGAAAGAGTGGGGGCTTGACCTTAATCCTCTAGCAATAGAGCAGTTTACTCTCTATGCAAATCGGCTCGAAGAGGTCAACAAGACCTTCAACCTCACTCGTGTTCGCCCTGAAGAGTATCATACGCTCCATTTCCTAGACTCCCTCAGTCTCTGTGCCGTTCTACAACCCGCTCCGGGGCAAAAGCTACTGGATGTGGGGACAGGGGCAGGGCTACCGGGGCTTGCGCTCGCTATCGCCTTTCCTTCCCTCAAGGTCACACTCATGGATGCGACGCTCAAGCGTTTGCGGTTCCTAGACGCTGTAATTGAGGAGTTGGGGCTTTCTAATGCGGCGACACTCCACGCACGAGCAGAGCAGAAGGTAGGCGGCGCACAGTTTGACATCGTTACTGCCCGCGCCGTTGCCCGCCTTCCCCAGTTGGTAGATTTGTTGCTTCCCTTTGTGAATCGGGGAGGAGCTGCTATTGCCTATAAGACCCCCACCGTTGACGAGGAGATTGCAGAAACCCGCCCACTACTACCTAGATATCGGGCGACGCTAGAGCGGGTTGCCAAAGTCACTCTACCAGAAACGGATATCGTTCGTAGGCTTGTGTTGGTGCGGAGAGCGCGATAATAGAGTGAGGAGAAGGAGGCTTCATACGCGAAGCCTCCTTCTTCTTTAAAACAGCCCTAGGTGTGTATTGACAAAGGGAGAGCAGTGCGTTAAGATAGACCTCTACGTTGTGCTGTAAAGCACTGCTTTCGCTTCTCAATCGTAGGAAAGGACAATTTATGATGCGCCTCTTTCGTTACCTCTGCCTCCTCGTTCTACTAGAAATGCCCTTTGTTAGTGAAGCGCAGAGCGGGACAAAGCCTACAGTGGCTATTATCAAAAACCCCTTCTCTGGTAGCCCCGCCCACCTCACCCGCAAACTCAAAGAGAGATTGAGTATTACGGTGCAGGGCTACAAACGCCGTACACTTTACCACTCCCCGCAAACCCCTGGTTTCACCTGTTGGGCAAGTATCTGGCGAACATGGGAGGGAGAGGCGGCAGTAACGTTTACGCAGGCAACAGGGGCAATCGAAGGCTGGCACCCACGTGCCCCAAAGGAGGTATTACGCCGAATGCCCCTTGCTAATCAGCAGATAGAGGGCTACGATATGACGGGGCGAGTGCTTGAGAATATCTACCTGCGCTCTAGTGATAATGGCAGAACATGGCGGAAGACGGGGACTGAGCCTTTTGAGTCGTGCTTGAATGGAATGACGGGGAGCGGTATCGCGACACTTCCAGATGGAACCACGCTTAGGAACATCTGGGGGCAAGCACTTCCCTACTGGGATGTTCCCTCAACGGGTATGGTGCAACGCTCGACGGACGGCGGGAAAACATGGGGAGCCCCTGCCACTCTCTCCAAAGACCTGCACCTTCAGACATGGCCCAAGCGGATACGTATGCTACGTGATGGACGTGTTCTGATGACGGGTGCCGCCTGTACCTACGAACAAGAGAGCTGGACGTGGGAAGCTCAGATCCCTCGCATCCGCCCATGCCTCTGGGTGAGCCGTGAGCGCATAGAGAAGACCTCCGACATACCAAAATCGCCAGAGCAAGCCTCTGGGCTGACGTGGGGAGAACCTCTCTATCTTACCCCCGAAGGCACAAACTTTGTTGGAGAGGAGTGGGATGTTGTTGAGCTGGAGAATGGTGACCTGCTGGGGGTCATGCGAACCGCCTCGTTTGATGCTAAGGGTAAGTTTCTTGGGCAAGAGCGTCGGCAGTGCCTACTTACTAAGCGCGGCGCGACATGGATCCCCAGTGCGGTCGCACCTGCCCCTTTTCCTCATTCTGGACACCCTGAGTTGTTGCAGACTCGTGAAGGCGTTACTCTTCACATCGCATCAAACGGTATCTCTTGGACATCGGATAGGGGAGCGACATGGACAAAACTAGCAGTACCGGGTACTGCCTACTATCCCAGTGCCATTCAAATGGATAACGGCTTGATTTTGGTGGTAAGTCACGTTGGTAGTGATGACGCGTATGGAAAGGGAGATCAGTCTATTGTACTAGACGTGTTTCGGCTATCTGTAAAACGTGTTAAAGACTGATCTAGGCACATTCATTGTTGGGTCATAGGCGGCTTGGAGGGTTTACTCCACCTTCTATGACCCGCCGTACCTAAAGCGGTTTCATGTCTGCCCAGTTCGCTCCTGCCTTCGCCTCCGTTTTGAGCCGTACCGTAATTTCTGGTGAAACCCCCTCCATATACTGTACAATCTGAGGTGTTATCTCCGCAAGATAGCTCTCTTTTACCTCAAACAGAAGTTCGTCATGCACCTGCAAAATCATCACGCAGTCCGATATTTTTTCCCGTTTTAGGAAGTTTTGGACGGCAATCATCGCTAACTTCATAATGTCGGCGGCGGTTCCTTGAATGGGCATATTGACACAGGCACGCTCTGCAAACTGTCGCATATTGAAGTTACTGCTGTCTAGTTCTGGGAAGTAGCGTCGTCGCCCCATAAGCGTCTGCACGTACTTCTGTTCATGTGCGAGGGCTTTTGTCTGCTCGATATACTGCTTGACGTTCGGCATACGCTCAAAATAGTCGGTTATCCATGCGTTCGCGGTCTGAACGTCTACGCCCAGCGTATGCGCGAGGCTAAAGCCCCCCTGCCCATACAACACTGCGAAGTTGATGGTTTTAGCCTGCCGCCTCATGTCCGATGTCACCTCCGAGAGAGGTACGCCGAACACCCTTGAAGCCGTTGCCGCATGGATGTCTGCGTCCTGTTTGAAGGCTTCTACGAGAGTGGGGTCTTGTGCGATATGTGCCAGTAGGCGGAGTTCTATCTGAGAGTAGTCGCAGGAGAGTAGGATTTTACCTTTCGGAGCGGTGAAGGCACGGCGTATCTCCCGCCCGACCTCCGAGCGCACAGGGATATTCTGCACGTTCGGTTCGGTGGAACTCAGCCGCCCTGTACTCGCCACTGTCTGATTGAGGGAGGTGTGTATACGCCCTGTGGAGGGATTGCGGAGTTTAGGGAGCGCATCGGCATAGGTGGATTTAAGTTTTGAGATTTCGCGGTATTCGAGTATCTTTCGCGCGATCTCATGCTCTCCCGCCAACTGATCGAGTAAATCTGCCCCCGTTGAGTAGCCTGTGCGTATCTTCTTGCCGGTGGGCAGCTGCATCTTCTCGAAGAGTACGACCTGTAGCTGTTTCGGTGAGTTGAGGTTAAATATCTCCCCTGCAAGTTGGTAGATGTACTGGGCTATCTGTTCGCTCTCTCCCGCCATGCGCGTAGAGAGTTGTAGGAGGTAGTCCATATCTACGTAAATTCCTGCCTCCTCAATCGAAGCCAGCACGGGAACAAGGGGCATATCGACCTGCTCCATTACCTGCGACATTTCGAGTTCTTTGAGTTCCGTCTGCATAGGCGCGACGA
>JAPLCR010000545.1:22155-26067 GCA_026392135.1 Armatimonadota bacterium | reverse complement strand
GACGAGCGAGAAGATGAGCGCAGCGTGCTTACCGAGGCTTTCCGGTGTGGGAATGGAGATGACTTCGAGCGGCACGCCGAGATAGTCGTTGGCAAGGTCGGGTAGAGAGAAGGCAGAGCGTCCCGCCTTGATGAGAAAGCCGGCTATCTCTGTATCAAAGGCGAATGGTGCAACATCAATACCAGCGCGCTCCAGTAGAATTTCGAGATACTTCGTGGAGTGTCCTGACTTTTGGAGAGCAGGGTCTTCTAGTAGAGAGCGTAGCGAGTTCACACCCGGTCTAAACTCTTCACTCTTCTCCTCATCAAAGTCGAACAGCCCGCCGATACTGTCGCTTGTAGGGGCGGCGGTGTTCAGAGGAAGGTAGTAGGCTTTCTCAGTAGACGCGGAGAAGGCAATTCCGTGCAGAACCCCCTGCATGGCACTTCCGTCAGAGTGGGGTAGTACCGCTACCTCTTTTGCTGTCATGACCTCGTTGAGAGCCGCATTGAGTGCGTCTTGTGATGCGATGACCTCTATTACTGGGGCAAACTGCGTGGTCAGCGACTGGGAGGACTGCGCGTTTAACTCCTCTTCGGGCAGGGGAATACGGCGTAAGAGGCTACGGAACTCAAGGTCGAGGAAGAAGTCACGTAGCCCACGCCATGTCTCTACAGTGGGAGCGTAGGGTTCGATTTCGTGGTCGAACGGCACATTGATTTCGATGGTGGCGAGCCGCTTGGAGGCACGGGCTTGGTCTTGGTTCTCCCTTAGCGATTTTTGGGCTTTGGGGGGAGTGACCTCATCCAGTTTCTCTAGTAGCTCCTCAACGGAGTGCCACTTTTGGAGGAGAGTGGTCGCCGTCTTCTCGCCAACTCCAGGAACTCCGGGAATATTGTCCGAAGTATCGCCCACCAGTGCCTTCCAGTCGGCTATCTGCGAAGGAGTGATACCATATCGCTCCACTACGGCGGCAGTGTCGTAGGTTTTAACGTCCGTCACACCACGCTGAGTCATTAGAACGTGAACGTGGTCTGTCACGAGTTGGAGTTGGTCAGAGTCGCCTGTGAAGATACCGACTTCGTACCCTTTCTCCGTGCCGCGCCGTGCCAGAGTGCCTATCAGGTCGTCCGCTTCATAGCCCGCCATCTCTGCCGATTCTATCCCGAATGCCGCCACAAGCTCTCTGGCAACGGGCATCTGTAGTTTGAGATCGGAGGGAGTGTCGGGACGGTGGGCTTTGTATGCCTCGTACTCCTGACTGCGGAGGGTGGGGGCGTGCGCGTCCCAACAGACAACCATAGCGGAAGGTTTCTCGGTACTGAGAACGGTGAAAATCATGTTTGCGAAGCCGTACAGCGCACCCGTTGGGCGGTTGTCACGCGTGGTGAGCGGACGACCTCCGAAGAAAGCGCGAAAGAGTAGGCTGTAGGCATCGATGAGAATCAATCGTTTGCGGGGCTGTTTATCCGCCATATCGGGGAGACTCCTTTGAAGAAGGGAATAGACATTTGTTTGTATTATACGACAGGGGGTAAGGAAATTCCTACGCCTAGCGTGAACATTGAGGGTGTAATCTTGTCATTTTGTGTGGAGCGCGGATTGGAAGCCTCCAACACAGCACAAAATGGAAGGACACGCTATGCCGGGCATACTACAAATTTACTGCGGTACAATGAAGAGTGTAGATAATGCGGAAACCCTATATTTCGGTATTGCCGAGCTATTGAAGTTCGTAGAGAATGAGGGCACGCAGTGGAAGTGGGCTTTGCAACGTATGGGAGAAGCGATGGATATCTATGGCGAAGGCGAGTTTATGGGAATGCCTGTGTGGTAGTATAGAGTAGCCATCTTATTTTAATGAGAGAGAGGGCGGAGTATGTTGCCTTCAAACGCATTTGAGGAGATTTTGAGTAGCCCGACTCGTGCCTATCAAGAAGGGCTACTCTTCTTTCGGGGGCAAGGTATGATAAACAACACGTTACGGCGGCTTGCGATAGACCTTGACCAGCGCGATATCGTCTACTGCGTTATTGGGGCGGTTGCGCTCAATCAACACGGCTATCGGCGATTTACGGAGGACATAGATATTCTGCTTACCTCTGAGGGGCTGAGTCGCTTCCAAAATGAACTGGTAGGGCGTGGGTATCGCCCCGCCTTCAGCGGGGCGCAACGCAAGTTTCGCAGCACGGAGGAGGGGGTTCCCATAGAGGTTGTCGTTACGGGAGAGTTTCCGGGAGATGGCAAGCCTAAGCCCATCTCTTTCCCCAACCCCGCCGCGATTTCGGAGGTGATTGAGGGCGTGCGAACCGCCTCCTTAGCGCAACTGGTAGAACTCAAACTCGCTTCTGGGATGACAGGGCTAGGACGGCTCAAGGATTTAGCGGATGTGCAGGAGATGATTCGCGTGCGCGAGTTGGACGCTGAGTTTGCAGAGGGGCTTGCGCCCTACGTTCGGGAGCGGTATCTGGAACTGTGGCGCGAAATGGAGCAAGCGAGTAATGAGGAGCGGGAGCGCAACTAAACGCGCCTTTGAGGAGCCGATGATGGATAGAGAAACGCAGATTCGCCGCCTTGTATGGTGGAATCAGTTGTGGATAGGGCTACTAACCCTTGTAGCGATTTTGGGAGGGGGCTATTACTACCTCGCTAGAAGCACCTACTCAGCGATGTACGAGTTGAAATCTGAATGGAGTAGCACTGGGCTACGCTTGAACGCATCATCCGATGGTCCCTTTGTGGTTACGCATCTGGTACATAAAGGATTCGTATCTTGGGCGGCGCTACCAAAGCCGATTGCTATTATCGACTCTAGTGGCGCGTATATACCTATAAAGGACATTCAGAAGCTGGATTGGCGTGATAATGCCAATGAATCTTGCGAGCCTCCAGAGCAGTTTACGGAGGTCGAAGTCCTCTACTATCGCCCACTGGCTACAAAACGGCGCAAAGAGCATTGAGCCGAAAGCGGGTTTAGTCTCTTTCGACAGTTTGTAGATAGTTGTTGAGAGCCGAGAACTGCTCTGCAAGGACAGGATAGAGGTTCTGGAAGAACGCGGACGACTGCCGATAGGTCGCCATTGCTTGCTCGTCCGGTTCTTCGCGTTCGCCGAGCGGCGCGAAAGCGGGAGCCGCCGACGCGAAGTCGGGATAAAGCCCAACGCCTACTGCTGTCGCCATCGCCGCGCCGCACGAGGTCGCTTCCGAGAGCCGTTCGAGAAGTAGGAGCGGACGCTGGTACACCGCTGAGAGGATACTGCGCCAGAGCGGGGAGCGCATACCTCCGCCGAGTACGCGAACGCACTCTGGGGCAAGCCCCAACTCCTCCAGTACAGCGAGGTTACTGGAAAGCGCGTAGGCGACCCCCTCAAAGACGGAACGCGCCAACTCACCGCGCCCGTGCGCCGAGGTGAGTCCGAAGTAGACTCCGCGTGTGTTACTATCCCATATTGGCGAACGCTCCCCCGCGAGGTAGGGCAAAAAGAAAAGCCCATTGCTTCCTGGTGGAACGGAGGCGGCGAGCCGTTCGAGTGCCGCGAACTCCTCCTCTTCGCTACCGTTATTTCCAACACCTATCGCGTTTCGGAACCAGTCCACGCTACTGCCCGCGCTCTGCACCGTTCCATAGACGACATACTGGTTCAGACTTGCGGCGCAGAACACGGAGACGCGGCGCAACGGGTCGGGGCGGTAGGAATCGGTGAGGCTCGCTACCCACGACGTGCCGCCGAGATAGTGATAGGAGTCGTTTTCCCGCACTGCGCCTGCCCCTGCTGTCGCGCAGGCTCCATCTCCCGCGCCTATCACAACGGGCAGACCTTCGGGTAGTCCTGTCTCCATCGCCGCCTGTCGCGTCACCTTGCCTACAGTGTGTGTTGAGGGGAAGGCTTGAGGCAGAAGGCGGGCAGGGAAGCCGCCCGCATCAATGAGCGG
>JAPLCR010000545.1:2227-22058 GCA_026392135.1 Armatimonadota bacterium | reverse complement strand
GGTCTTGTTTTCTAAATCGAAGCAACCCGTCAGAGAAGCGTCAGAGTAGTCTGTAAAGCCCCAGTTTCCTGTCAACTTTCCGCTAATATAGTCCTTCGTCTGCACGCAAAACGCGGCTTTTTCGAATAAAAATGGACTGTTTTCTGCAAACCAAGCTAGCTTACTGAGGGTGAAGTAGGGCGCGATACGGTTGCCAGTGATGCGGTAGCCCTCTGCCTCACCGAACTCATGCGCGATTCGCTCTGCCTGTTTCTGGCTTCGCAAATCGGCGTGTATCAGTCCCGAATGAAGAGGGTTCCCTTCACCATCGATGAGTAAACAACCGTTCATCATGGCAGAGAACCCCACTCCCGCAAGTCTTGAGGTCGCTTCGGGGGCTTTCAAGAGAAGTTCACGGGTTGAGGCACATACCGCACTCCACCAGTCTTGTGGGTTCTGCTCTGCCCAACCGGGGCGCGGATAGTGTGTGGAGTAAGGCGCGAATGCGGAGGCGATAATCACGCCCTCCGCGGTGAAGAGGGTTGCTTTATCGCCCGTAGTGCCTAAGTCGTGGGATAATAGATAGGTAGTTTTGGTCATAGTGAAAAGAGAGGTAAAGCACATTTGGAGATGATACGTATTCGCCTCTATCAGGAAGCAGATTTATTGTACCTTGAGGCATTGGAAGCCCGTGTACAGCCCTACCTACCCGGAGACGAGGCGGCAGTAGAAGCCATGTTTTTACGTGCAGAGAGGGCGCAACAGGGAGACGACCCACGCTGGATGGCTATCCCTACTCTACCCCCGCGGACTATAGCCGAAGAGTTTAACGCTTTCTGGGTGGCGGAAGATACAGCGGATAACAGTATTGTCGGAATTGTGGGAGCGCAGGAGTTTCATCTGGACGAAATTCTCCCGCATACCCACGAACTCAGTCAAAAATGGCGCAACACCGCCGAAGTCATCGAGCTGCGCCGTTTGCGCGTCGCCCCCAAAGCACGGCGGCGCGGAGTTGGTAAAAGCCTTTCGCAAGTAGTGATAGACTGGTCACGCGAACAAAGGTACAAAACCCTGATTGTCAATACCACCACGCCGCAAACTCCCGCCCTCGCCCTCTATCGCTCTCTTGGGTTTCAGGATACAGGCGTATCCTACATTGGGAAATACGAGATGAGATGGCTAGAGATGACCTTGTAGGTTTTGGAATCTACTCCTTTACTGCTACGACGTAGAGAACGTAGGAGCCTTTCTCAAAAGGTTGGCTGTCTAGCGATTTATAAAGGGCTTCCGTTCGTAGTCCCGCGTCTGCCAACAGCCCAATAACCTCTCTTACCGTAAAGACCCACTGAACCCCTTTGCGCTGCACCGTCTCTGCACCGCGTATTAGAGTGTAGGTGGTCTCTATACAGCTCTCCCAGAGATGATAGTGATTCTCTTCAAAGAAAAGAATGTCTCCCACCTGCATCCACTCACGCTGTTGAAAGCGCGGGAGAATACACTCCGCTACCAGCCCGAAATCGAAAGCGAATCGTGCTCCTTGCTTTAGCGCACGCGATGCCGCTTTCAGAAAGGTGAGCGTGCCTTCCCTATCCAGATAACCGAAACTGTTCCCAAAGCAGTAGCCCGCGTCAAACTCCGAATCCCATGCGATGTCCCGCATATCAGAGTTTAACCAGAGAGTAGAAGTAGACCCTGCGGCGGAAGCCTCCTCCGCCTCCCGTATCATGGAAGGCGAAAGGTCTACTCCTGTCATCTGATAACCGCGCCGTGCTAACTCCAGAGTGTGGCGACCAAAGCCACAAGGCACATCGAAGACCTTATCGCCTTGCCGTAGTTGAAGTTCGCGCTCCAGAAAGTCGGCTTCAAGCCGTGTCTGTTCGGGAGAGGTGGCAGTTTTCCACATCTCCACTATCAGCCCCTCGAAGAAACCATCGAACCACTCTCTATTGATAGCAGCGCACATGATTAACCTCTCTGAGAGAGTACGGCGGACTCGTACTGGCGCACATCCTCTAGCCACGCGCTAGCGACAGGCACGTTCATCTGCAAGCAGTAGGCATCCCAGACTGCGAAGCGTCGTCCAACTCCACAGTTGAAGCGCCGTGAGGAGCGATATTCTTCCCTGTAGCATCCCATACGCCAATGAAAGGATACTTTAGAGTGAGTTTGTGTCCAGTACGCTCTATACTAACTTTGCTTGCAGAAGCGGCGCGATTCGCGGCAGTGTAAGGCAAAACGTTCAAGACACGCCCTGTCAGCGCTGAAATAGTCACGACTGCGCCGTTAATTGTCGCGCTGGACGTTATGTCTATGGGCTTGCTATCTGCGAAGTTCAAAAAGCGCAAGGCGGTAAGCGTTTGCGCGGTAGTCGCGCCTTCAATAACGTAGACTATCCACGCACCCGTTGAGTTGGTTCCAGAGGGCGAGGTCATGGAGATTGTCGTGAAATCTGCGGTACTGAACGTGAAGACGCTTGCGGATGTGTCTGCTTGTCCCGTGTAGATAAAGCCTTTAGCGGCGGTTCCGAGCTGTCCACCCGTTCCTATCAAGTTCGTATTCGTGTTGGAGACGCTACGCCACTTTCCCCACCAAAAAGGATGTGTATAGGCATAGTTTGTCCCCGTAGTGACCTTAGTGGCACCGGAACCGTCTGGGTTCATAGTGTAAACCTGACCAATCTGGGCATCCATATGATTCCATGCGAGTTTACTGCCATCAGGAGACCATGTTGGGCAGACATCGCCTATCTTGTCGTTGATGAGGCGCGTCACTCCGCTACCATCCGGGTTCATAAGGTATATATCGCCAAAACTTCCTCCGTCTCTGTCGCTCGTAAAGGCAATTTTCTTACCGTCTGGCGACCATGAGGGGCATATATCTATGTAGGGGTGGTTTGTGATATTCACAGGATTTGAACCATTAGAGTTCATCACCCATATTTCGCTCGGAGTCGCCGCGTTTTCGATGCGGACGTAGACGATTTTGGTTCCATCGGGCGACCAGCAAATATCACGGCGGCTCCAACCAATATCTCCTTCGGAGACAGTAGGCGTATTGGTCAGATTCGTCGGGGCACTACCGTCGGCGTTCATAACGTAGATTTCGCTATTGCCATCTCGGTCAGTTGCAAACGCTATCTTTTTGCCGTCAGGCGACCATACTGGGCTAAAGTTTCCGGATGTGTTGTTCGTGAGGTTTTTGAGACCTGTGCCATCGGTATTGACAACGTAAATCTGGTATTTGCCGCTACGGTCGCTTGCGAACGTCAACTTATAACCATCTGGCGAGACCGAAGGCTGAATGTTGTTTGACGGGTCGTTCACAAGGAGGGTGGGAGTTCCGCCTGTAGGGGCGACCATGTATATGGCGGATGCGCCATTCGAGGCTATCGTTGTGTAGGCGATACGTTCCAGGGCTTTGACGGAACCGGTTTGCAGTAGGAGAGAGGCAATATCCCCCGTCATTCCGATAGAACTTACGCCTGTAGCGTTGCTATAGACGGGCGGGTTGGTCTTAGCGGCACGCCCGGAAAGCGAGCCAAACGAGAAAGGCGTTGTAGATTCCTGCATTGAAGCAGGCGCGTTAGAGTTACCGCATCCAATGAATGAAATCAGTGCAACTGTAATGCCCCCCCCATGCACGCAATTTTTGTGAGACTAGGCTTGAGATGTTTGTAGAGCATGAAGACTCTCCTTTTTGTTGTTTAGGAAGCACTTAGTACTTTGCCGTCACAACTATAACACCACTACGCCACATTGTCAAGCCGTCAGGCATGATTATCTCAAGTGCCTTTCAGAAGCTCGCCCCAACTCTCCACTTCAAGAAGGCGCACCGCCAACCGTTCCAACTCTGCGGGGATGGCGATAGCCTCCAGTTGCGCCAAAGTAGCCGCGCTAGGTTCGCCAAAACGCTTACAGCCTATCAACAAGATAAGGTTGCGTTCGCCTCTTGTTTCGCCAATCGCCACGCCCTCTACTCGCCCCTCTTCAATTATCGCTTGATAGGTTGTCGATTCCTTCATCTTCCGCACTCCTTTCAATAGTCTATCGACCACAGACGACTTATGCTTCACCCCCATCAGTAGGTACGTCGCCATCCAAAGTGTACCCTCGTCGCCGCCCCCCGCGTCTATTCTTTCCTTCATTCTATGTAGAACAGCGGGTAAATCTTTAGGTTTGACCGCGCACAGAGGAGCCAGAGGTATGGTACTTAAACCGCCCTCAAGATAACGCTCGACAGGCTCTTCCCACAGGCGAACCACCCGAAACTGAAAAGTGTGATAAGGCTCTCCATTTTCGTAGCACTTTTGGAAAGGTTTCTTCATAACGGTGCCATCCGCCTTCCGCCGAAGCAGGAACACCACGGTTCGCACGGGCAGTTTTGTGCGGTAGCCTATGAGTGTATTGTACACCATAAACCGCTCCGCCATGTCCGACTCGTAGGAAGATTGGAACTCGATATGGAGGATGTAAGGGCGTTCCCCTTTGACACGGATAACCTTGTCGGCTTGCGGGGCGACTGTAGAGAGGTCAGAGTCTACCGCCTCCGCTTCGTCGCCCGATAACTCAAGTAGCTCTACCCACCTCTCCGGCTCCAACTCAATCAGGTGTTTTGTCACGCTATCGTAAGCTTTCGGCACAGGTCTCCCTCCTCAAGAGGAGCCTCCTCTTATGCAGAGGAGGCTCTACCTCTTTACGCTCTTAGAGAGAGTACGGCGGACTCGTACTGGCGCACATCCTCTAGCCACGCGCTAGCGACAGGCACGTTCATCTGCAAGCAGTAGGCATCCCAGACTGCGCCAAATGGCAAGGTCTTCAAATCTTCCAGCGTGGCGAGGCGATAGGTGTAGTCACCAGCGAGTTCACGTTCGCGGAGCGTTTCCGTCGGCTCTAGCAGGGCGAGAAGCAGGGCTTTAATCATAGCGCGAACTCCAATGACCCACGCCGCGATACGGTTGATGCTTGCGTCGAAGAAGTCCAGACCAATGTGCGTCCGCCCCAAGAAGTCACCGCGAACCAGCTCTTGCGCGATAGCCCGTAGGTCGTCGTTCAGAATGATAACGTGGTCGCTATCCCAACGCACGCCTCTACTAACGTGAAGCAGTATCTCGTCTACATGGCACATCACAGCGGAGATTTTGTCTACAATCGTTTCGGTGGGGTGATAGTGTCCCGCATCAAGGCAGACGAGTTTGTCGTGCTTCACCGCGTAGCCGAGATAGAATTCGTGCGAACCGACGACATAACTCTCCGAGCCTAGTCCGAAAAGTTTGCCCTCAATCGCGTCTAGGTTGTGCTTGGGGTCGAGAGGTTTCTCGAAAATCTCGTCAAGCGCGGACTGTAGGCGAAGGCGGGGCGCTTTGTAGTCGATGGGCGTGTCCTTCATACCGTCGGGTATCCAGATATTGGTGACGGCGGGCGTGCCTAACCGCTTACCCATCTCCGCGCCGATGTCACGGCTCAGTTTGCAGTGTTCTATCCAGAACTGACGAATGCCCGCGTCGTGGTGGGAGAGCGTGAAGCCATCCGCAGATTTCGCGTGAGAGAAGCAGGTGGGATTGAAGTCTAGCCCAATACCAAGCGACTGCGCCCACTGAATCCAGCCCTCGAAATGCTCAGGGCATATTTCGTCTCTGTCTATCGTCTTACCGCCTGCCTCAAGGTAGGAGGCGTGGAGATTGAAGCGGTGCGTACCCGGAATAAGCGAGAGGGCTTTCGCCGCGTCCGAGCGCAGTTCATCGGGAGTTCGCGCCTTGCCGGGATAGTTGCCTGTAACGGCGATACCGCCCGTCAACTCTCCGCCAAAACTCTCAAATCCCCCCACATCGTCTCCCTGCCAGCAGTGCAGGGAGATAGGAATAGCCTTCAACTTCTGAATGGCGCTATCTGTATCTACCCCTATTTCCGCATAACGCTCTTTGGCAAGGGCGTAGGCGGCTTCAATTTTCTCGGTCTTCATAATGGCTCCTTTGTCTGAACCGCGCTTGGCGCGGAGTGGTTAATCTTTAGTGTTCGGCTCACGTAGCCGTCTATCAAACAGGTCTCTCTCTGTTTCGGGGAGAGATGGTCTATGGAAAGGGGAACGGCGCAGGTTCCAGCGTGAAATGCTTTTCGTGGTCTTCCCCGCGCACAAGAACGGGTGTGTAGCGTTTCCCTACGGAGTTCGTTACTTTTTGGCGTACCGAAGTAGGGACATAACGCAGAGTCAATCCGCACCTCCGTCTATCCGAGCGGTTCGGAAGACTGCCATGTATCAACGCGCCGTCGTGGATACTCACCTGCCCTGCTTTAAGTTCGAGGTCAACCACGCTCTGTTCCTCCTCGAATGTGACGGGAACCTCCTGATTTATACTAAGAAGATTGCCCTCCTGCGCGGATTTGCCATGAGCGCGTATACCCAGATGGGTTCCGGGAAGCACGCGCATACAGCCGTTCTCTCTATCGCTGTCGTCAATCGCGTACCACACCGTGAGGGCGGTAGGCGGCTCCAAGCCCCAGTAGGTCACGTCCTGATGCCACGCTACGAACTTCTCCTCTTTGCCATACTTGCAGAAGAAGTGGGTGGCGAGCAGGTGGAAATTCTCTCCAATCAACTCCTCCACAATGTCCAGAACAGCGGGGTTCGCGGCAAGCCGCCAGATAAACTCGGTATCGAAGTGCCTGTCCAGCAGTCCGATACGCGCTTTATCCCACCCGACCTCCGCCTCAAGTCTGTCGAACTGAGCGCGAATCGCCTCCACTTCATTCGGGGGTGTTATTTCGATACCTGTAAGGTAGCCGTTAGCCTCATAAAAGTCACGGTTCATGGTTTTGCCTCGTTGAGAAAAGGGGCACCGGGTCGGTAGATTGCGCCGTTGCGAGTGATAGGCAGGTACGCGCCTACAAACCCGTTAATGCGGGCTAGGTCGAGTGTACTCCTGCTACAGTAGTTGTAGGCGATGCTAGATTTCAACTCGCCGCTCTGGTTCGCCCCTGACTTATGCACGACGCGCACCAGAAAAATAAGAACGTCACCGGGCTGATAGGCGAAGGCGACTCCGTTCGGTGCGCAAAGGTGTTTGTCCTTCACCTCTTTTGCCTTACTAGAGAGGTTCTCACTAGGAAGGATATGAGGAAGCGCTCCCTGTTTATGACTGCCGGGAACCACCCAAGTCGCTCCGGATTCACCATCCATCTCATCCAGAAACGTAATAACCGTTACGTTCCTATCGTCGCTCTGCGGGTCGGAGTATTCTGAATCTTGATGCCAGTCACGGTAGTTGTTTGGGAACCCCGGAACCTTGTGAATGGAGGCGGTTTCATACAGATTTATGTCAGCCCCGATAAGTGCATCTACGGCGAGAGCGATGGCAGGGTGGTAGGCAAAATCCCAAAAGATGTCGTCGAATAGCTGAAGATTGAAAGCCGCCCACACGCCACGCGGATTGTTGGGAGGGCTAGTAGCGATTTCGGGCGCGTCCGCTAGGTTTTTCGCGTACGGGTGTTCGGCAGGCGTAAGAAGCATCCGCGCGAGAGCCTCTTTGAGCCGAGCGATTTCATTTGCAGAGACGGCAGCTCGAAGAACATGGAAACCGTTCGCCTCAAAAGCCTCTTTGTCTTTGGGGGTAATAGTTGACACGGAAAAGTCCTCTGAAAGAGAGTAGTGGGGCTATGTTCTCCAAGTGATGCGGAGAATCCTTAATTTTCTACTCTTCTGCTCTTGCCTTCAAGAGCATTTCTACAATTTTAGGAAAAGCACGCGCCAACCTTAAAGACGTAAAGCCATCTATTGTCGTAGCACGTGTATTGGCTTTCTGCTCTAACAGATAAGCGACGATCTCCTCATTGCCCTGAGCACACGCCGTAAGTAGCGGAGTATAGTTCTTGATGCCCTTTTGGTCAATGTCAGCATGGCTATGAACAAGAAGGCGTATCATCTCCAAATTCTCATTTTTGACGGCGGAGGTGAGCGGGGTATTCAGAAAGATGTCAGGTATATTAGGGTTGGCTCCTGCCGTTAAAAGCAGTTCTGCAATCGAGATACTATTTTTAATTACAGACTGGTGAAGAGGTGTGACTCCTGTACTATCATAGGGTTTATCGAGAGGGGCATGATGTTGGAGAAGGGCGGTGACTATCTGCACGTTCTCATTATCCGCCGCCGAATAGAGAAGGGGCTCTGATATGGTAAAGTAGCGTGTGCCAATCGTGACATCTGCTCCCTTCTCCAGCAGAAGGAGTGCTATTTCGGTATCGTTCTCTTTAACTGCTAGGGCTAAGGCTCTACCTGTTGGCTCTGCACCCGCCTCAATAAGCCTTTTTGCTATCTCTGTTCGATGGTTCAAGATAGAGAAGCCCAGTAAGCCTTTTGTTGGGCGAGGAGAGGCTCCCTTTTGAAGTAGCCGCTTTGTGGCGGTAAGGTCACCTTCAAAAACGGCTTTAGCCAGCTGTTGGTAGAGTATACGCTTATAAATGTTTTGCCCTATAACGCCGCACAGAACGAGGATGGTGATGGCAACAACTCCTCTTGCGCGGATGTTCAGACGTCTCATTTTTTTACTCCTGCGGGGGTTTTTGCGTCGGCTACAGTGAGTAGCCTGAGGATTTGCGGAGAGCCTTTGGCAAGGGTGAACACACTCTGTTCCGTCATTCCCTTAAAGCGGGGAGTAGCATGGTTTTGTAATAATAGGCGTATCGCCTCCACATCTCTGCTCTCTACGGCGTACATAAGCGGAGACCAGCCGCGTGCGTCAGGCACATCTATATGAGCGTGGTACTTTATGAGGAGTTTCAGGTTCTCTAGCCGATGATGCTTTACAGCAGCGGTGAGCGGAGGGTCACCTGAGAAACTTGTAAAGTTGGGGGAAGCCCCACTCTTGAGTAGAAGCTGTAGCAGTGCAGTCCGAGGCGACTGGGAAGCAACCACAACAGGCGAAAGCGTAGCCCCATTGTTAAAGGCGTTTCCTTCCGCCCCCTTAGAGAGCAACATCTGGGCGAGGCTTAGGTTATCATTTCGTACCGCCATTAGCAGAAGGGGAGCCGCGCCAAAGAGCGGTCTTTGGTCGGCTTTGGCTCCTTTTTCTAGTAGTTCTAGCGCAATATCGGTCATGTTGTTCTCTATAGCATAGTGTAGCGACTCTGGGTCGGGCTGTACTCCGAGCCTCAAAAGCTCGTGGCTGACTGCGCCTTGTTTATAGTAGATAGCGCAGGCAAGAAGCGAGAGAGACTTATCCACCTTTGGCTCATAGGCAGTTGTATTCAGGCGAACACCGGTTGCGACGAGTTTGAGCGCGTCGGAGCTTTTCCCTGAGCGTATCAGGGTAATAAGCTCGCTCGATTGACGGCTACGATAGAGGTTACTGCCTACCAGTAGCGTTAGTGCGACAATGAAGAGGGCTATAGGTGCCCGCTTTGAGTGGAGAGGGGTATCACGCATCGTTTAGTACTCTCCAAAGTAGCCTTGGTTTGTGTTGCCCCTTGACAAGGAGGGGTTAAATTTGTATAGTAGGATACACTGCTTTACTTTAGTGTGTAACAAAAGGAACTATTTGAGAATGTCTCTGTTTTCTCGTCCGCAAGTTCGTCGGGCTGTTTTCGGAATGGGTTGCGTTTTACTGGTGCTTACGGTAGTAGTAGCCACCAATCCTCGATGGAGAAATAGAGCCAATCCTAGAAGGTGGTTTCGACCTAAGCCTCCGGAAACCCTCTTTGACTTCAAAAATGCTATGCTTAGAGCAGGAAACCCCACTCTGAAAGAGGTGGTCATCACCTTCGATGACGGGCCGCACCGAGAGAGTAGAGAGCAGATTCTGGGCGTACTCAATCGGTTTCACGCAAAGGCGACATTCTTCGAGGTGGGCATGAGAATGGAGCAGAACCCCGATTTACTGCGTAAGACCATTGAAGAGGGACATGAGATTGCAAATCACACGATGTTCCACCAGACTCTACCAGGTCTCAAGCCAGATACGCTCCACAAGGGGATTAATGAAGCAGACATCGTGTACTACCGCTTTACTGGAAAGCACCTCCGACTGTTAAGACCCCCAGGTATGCGCTTCGATAATGCGACACTCGATGAGGCGAAGCGTCTCGGATATATAACGGTCTCTTACACTACTGCCGCAGGTGACTATGGCGACCACGTAGACCCGAAAGTAGTGGTTGACCGTACACTCCAAAAGACCGATAACGGGGGCATTCTGCTACTGCACGACTATCCAGCCACTGCACAGGCTCTACCGGAAATTCTCGACACCTTGACCAAGCAGGGGTATCGTTTTGTCACATTAGAGGAGATGATACAACACCTCCCTCCAAAAGAGAGACGAGACGCGCTGACCTACTGGAACAAGAGTTCTGAAGCCGCAGTAGGTCAGCGCCCCGTTTTTCTGCCCACGGCGGTATCAGGGAGCAGAGAGAAAAAGCTTTAGTACTCTGTGTTGTTTAGGGATGTTTGTAGTATTTGAAAAAGTTTGTGGGTGATGGGAACATTCAGAGCAAACGCTTCCGTAATTCAGAATTGGAGGGGGCTTCATTCCTATGGATTTCGCAACACGAGTTGGCGGCATGTCACGTAATGATAGTAAAGAGTTTGATGCCTTGGTGGAAAGGTACCATCGGCAAGCCTATAATATCGCCTATCGTTTGACAGGAAATAACTCTGACGCGGAAGACCTCACGCAAGAGTCGTTTCTACGCGCCTATCGCTTCTTCGATAAGTATCGTAGGGATATGCCCTTTGAAAACTGGCTCTACCGCATTATGTCGCGTGTATTTATAGACGAGCTCAGGAAAAAACCGAAATTTAGAACCACTTCGATTGATCAGCCTCTCTCATTTGGAGATGGTGGCTCGGAAGTGACACTTGAGATACCCGACTTTGAGTCGAACCCAGAGCATAATCTACTGGTAGATGCTCTGGAAGAGCCGTTGCAAAACGCGCTCGACTCCTTGCCTGCCGAGTTTCGCACGGCAGTCATTCTTGCCGACATTGAGGGGCTATCCTACGAAGAGATAGCGGAGGTCATGCACTGCTCTTTGGGAACAGTACGCTCTCGCCTACATCGCGGACGCAAACTGCTTCGACAAAAAGTGCGCGTCATCCCATCCATGTCATTTTAGTTTGGTTCGAGGCACTTGAGAAAAGGAGATACCAGGGTGAACTGCCGTAAAGTGAGTAACCTGATTTCCGCCTACATTGACGGGGAGTTGCCCGGTGTAGAGCATCACGAAGTACACGAGCATCTGAAAAACTGCCACGATTGTAATGAAGATTACGAGGCTACGCTTCAGATGAAGCGACTGCTTTCACATATCAAAGTTCAGGCTCCCCGCCCCGAGCTGTCGAGCCAAATCATCGCGAACATTCGCGCCGAACGCGAAACCAGTCCCTCCAAGCCTCCTTTTTGGCGTTTGTGGTTTACGCCGTCTCGAAGTCTAATGACCGTTACGAGCGCGTTAGTGCTTGTCGCCGTTACGGTGCTAACGTTCTCAAAAGACCCAAACGAGATACGGTGGACTGCAACCTCTGCTAAAACTACCGCCGAACTGCTGCCCTCACCCTCCGAGAACGGCTCGCAAGTACCTTTCTATGCACCGCAGGGCGGTGGTTTCTTACCCGTCACCAGCGAATCGTATCAGTCGGCACTTCCCAACTCAGATTGGCGCGAACCCCTTCCTATGCTAATCCCCGCAAAGAGTAATAGCACACCCAAAGCACAGAATTTGACTGATATCCTGAGAGGCATGAGGCGCTAATTAACGTGATCCCGGGGTAACAGGAGATAGTGTCAGGTAAGAATGGCACGATTTTTACAAGGCTTCCTACCGTTAACGTGATAACACCTCGTCCTGTTCCTACGTTTTTGGGCTACACTGTCGCTCAGCCTGACGCTCATCAGCGTGAGTCCGAGCTACGAGTAGTCTATGCGATAAGCCTACTCTATCGTTAGTGTGAGTGTCTTTTTCTCGTGCCGTGCCATGACGGTGAGGGTTACTCTTTCACCCAACTTGAATCGCGAGAGGGCTTCACGTAGGGACTTGACACTAGGAGTCTCCACATCGTTTACTTGAATAATGATGGAGCCTTCTTCTAAGTCGGAGTTATCGGAGGCGGGGGAGCCTGCGGAGACGGAGCGAATATAGACTCCTTTGAGTTTTGGGGAGACCTTTACTCGTTCTGCAATATCTGGGGTAAGTGCTTGGACATCTAAGCCGAGACGCGCCAGCACGTCTTCGTTGCGGCGGGGTTTGGTCATCTCTTCAAGATCGCCGAGGGTCGCTTTCATCTGCACTCTTTGCCCGTTCCGCATGGCGGTCATTTCAATGACGGTTCCTGGTCGCGTGTGGGCTATGGCAATACGGAAATCAAAATCGTTTTTGAGACTGCGCTCGTTGATGGTTAAGACGACATCTCCGGGCTTGATGCCTGCACGAGAGGCGGGAGTTCCATCTTGAACGGTGTCGATATAGGCACCCCTCTCTATGCTTGCTGTGCTGGCAAGGTGAATGAGAGGGTTACTCATCTCTACTCCAAGATAGCCGTAGCGCACTTTTCCCGTCTCAAGAAGTTGGCTAATTACATATTTCGCGGTGTTGACAGGGATAGCGAAGCCTATTCCGATGCTGCCTCCGCCGTCGCTCTCAATGGCGGTGTTGATGGCAATAACCTCGCCCTCGATATTACAGAGAGGTCCTCCTGAGTTACCGGGATTGATAGTTGCGTCGGTTTGAAACATCTGTGGGTAGAGGCGGTAACCACTTGGTACGGTGGGGTCGGCGATGTCTTGACGGCGGTAGAGGTAGCTGATAACTCCTACTGAGAAACTGCCCTCGTAGCGGTAGGGACTGCCTACGGCGATAGCCCAGTGTCCTATTTTTACCTTGTCTGAATCGCCTAATTTGGCGAAGGGAAAGGGCTTGGGGTCTTCGATTTTGACGAGAGCAAGGTCGCTGCGCGTATCGCCTAACACACGCCCTGTATATTCGCGCCCGTCGTTCATCCGAACGGTGACCTTCTCTGCGTTTCCTGTGACGTGTTCGTTGGTAAGTATCCAGCCGTCAGCGCGAATTATCACGCCGGAGCCTGTGCCTTGCGAACGGCGCAGACCGCGCCCTACAGGGGCATTCTCTCCTTTGTCGCCGTTTTTGTTTGCCTTATGGCTGAGGATAGTAACCACTGCGGGTTCAAGGGTGTCTGCGACTTCGCTGAAGGCATCTTGGAGGTTGAGCAGAGCAGTTTTGCCCGCCGAGCGGTCTTTCTGTTTCTCCTGGGCTTGGGCGGAGAGAGGTGTTCCTAGTAGGAACGCCACTACAGCGACTCCCATAAGTCCGCTCCATACAATGCGATAGGTGGATGCCATCTGACGCATTCTGCTTCTCCTCCTCCTAAGGGGTATTCCCTTTAGACGCGCTCACTGCTACTTTCGTTTCGCCCATTATTCGCTATCAAAGCACCGCTTTCCTGCATAGTTCAAGAAATGGCGGTAACTCCCTATTATTGGCGAGAGGTTGGGTAAGATAAAGATGCTTAATGTTGATGAGACGCGGTTTCCAAAACTATAAGGAATCTACTTTTACGACTATTTTGGGGTCTTTCGATAGCCTGTGCTTTCGAGATAGCGAATGACCTGAAAATAGCAACATCCCTATCTCGAAGTGAAAGCCCTGTCGTAATAGAAGGCTCTATGATGGACAAAAACACACCTGCTTTACCAATCCAAGCACTGCACCAAATGGTGGAGCAGGGCAACCTAGAGCTTGTAAAGGAGTTTTTTAGCCAATTTCCTGATGCTGCTATTGATGCCCCTGACAAAGATGGTTGGACACCTTTAATGTATGCTGCCGATGAAGGGCATCTGGAGATGGTAAAGCTCTTGCTTCAAAGAGGGGTAAATGTCAATGGACTATCTGGATTCAATGAAACAGCACTTATGTGTGCCGCAGACCGAGGGCATTTTGAAATAGCCGAGATGTTACTGGATGCTGGAGCAGATCCAACGGTGTTCAATGATGCTGAGGAAGATGTTTTTTACTTGGCAGCAGACAATGGGCATACGCTCATCTGTGAGATGTTAGAAACTTATGGAGGCAATCCTGAGGCTAGCACGGCGCGGAGACGGGTAAAGTGGCAAAGGACAGTGTCACCGCAACAAAATCGCCCTGAATAGTGCGGGAACGCTACTATATGTGCAGATGCAGTACACGTATACCGGAGTAGGGAGTGCCCTCACGTACACGCACAAGCAAGTGGGTGCAAGTTCTACTGTGTACTACGGGACACCTCTTCTTGGCGGAGGGCAAGCACCATATCCAATTTCTACGGAACCTCACTTCTCTCTTTGTACTTTTCTTCCTACTGACGCAGAATCGGGGTAGAATCAGAGGGTAGAACGAAAATAGGACTCTCCCCAATGAGGTGAGGGCGAACGATGGAAGGATGAGAAGAAGATTTTGAACGGAAAATTACGACTGGGTATCCCCAAAGGGAGCCTGCAAGAGTCTACTTTTGCCCTCTTTAAGCGAGCGGGCTGGGATTTTCGTATGAGCAGTGGACGCTCCTACCATCCCACGTGCGATGACCTCGAACTGGAGCCGCTCCTGCTACGCCCGCAAGAGATACCGCGCTACGTAGAACAGGGTATTCTGGATGCAGGGCTGACTGGCAAGGACTGGGTAGAGGACAACGGCTCCGATGTGGTAGAGGTCTGTGAATTGACCTACTCGAAGGTGACACGCAATCCGATTCGCGTAGTGCTTGCTGCGCCCAACGATTCGGGTATTCAATCTATTAAAGATCTACAGGGTAAGCGTATTGCGACGGAGTATGTGCGCCTTACCGAGCGTTATCTGGAGAAGCATGGTGTTCTGGCACAGGTGGAGTTTTCGTGGGGGGCGTGTGAGGTGAAGGTTCCTGAGCTGGTGGACGCGATTGTGGTGAATACGGAGACGGGGAGCAGCCTGAGAGCGCACAATCTGAAAATCGTTGAGGTGCTGACCATCTCTACTACGCGGCTCATTGTAAACCATAGCGCATGGGCGACGGAGTGGAAGCACCAGAAACTGGAAGACATGGCACTTCTATTGGAAGGTGCGCTTCATGCGGAGAGGCTGGTCGGCTTGAAGATGAATGTTCCGCGTGAAAAACTTGCGGAGATACAGGCTCTACTACCTGCACTACGCAACCCCACAATCTCTCCTCTATCCAACGGAGACTGGGTCGCTCTTGAGATTATTGTTGAGGAGAAGACGGTGCGTGATCTACTACCAAACCTCAAGCGCAAAGGGGCAGAGGGTATCGTCGAGTACCCTCTCAATAAGGTCATCTACTAAGAAAGCTCTGAACGGCGAATAGGTTTTTATAGCTACCCCTCACT
This sequence comes from Armatimonadota bacterium, assembly GCA_026392135.1. Taxonomy (GTDB): domain Bacteria; phylum Armatimonadota; class Chthonomonadetes; order Chthonomonadales; family Chthonomonadaceae; genus CAIJLM01. The sequence continues at coordinate 6,724 of JAPLCR010000545.1, read as the reverse complement.
CTAGTATTAAGTGAGGGGTAGCTATGCAGGTGTACCCTCACGCCATCATCGTCTCTGCGTCCACAATTTCGTAGCGGTAGCCATGCTCGGTCAGGAAGAGTTGGCGGTGTGCAGCGAACTCCTGATCGCGGGTCTCACGGGTGACGATAGAGTAGAAGTGCGCCAGAATGCCCTCTGCTTTCGGGCGCAGAACGCGCCCCAGCCGTTGCGCCTCCTCCTGTCTTGATCCGAAGGTTCCGCTCACCTGTATCGCTACATTTGCATCAGGGAGATCAATGGAGAAGTTGGCGACCTTGCTTACAATAAGAACTTTGATGTCGCCTTTTTTGAATGCCGCATAGGTCTTGTCGCGCTCTTTCTGGGGCGTTTTGCCTGTGATAATAGGGGCACCGAACGTGACTTGCAGTGCCTCCAACTGCTCGATATACTGCCCAATAATCAGCACGTTGTCCTCTTTGTGCCGCTCTAGCAGAACGCGAATAACCTGCTCTTTAACGGGGTTGATGGAGGCGATACGGAATTTGTCGCGTGCTTCGGCAATGGCGTACTCTAACTTGTTCGTGTCTGCAAGGGAGATACGCACCTCTGTACAGGTGGCAGTCGCTATCCAGCCCTGTTTCTCTAGTACTTTCCAAGGAATGTCCGCCTTTTTGGGACCTATCAGCGAGAATACATCGTCTTCGCGCCCATCTTCACGTACAAGAGTTGCAGTCAAGCCTAACCGTCGTTTTGCCTGAATTTCGGCGGCGATACGGAAGACGGGGGCAGGTAGGAGGTGGACTTCATCATAGACAATTAAGCCCCAATCCTGACGGTTGAACAGCTCAAGGTTCTGATACCCTTCTGCACCGCGGGGTGTTTTTATCGCCTCTTGGAGGGGGGCGGTTCCCTCCTCTTCGGCTATCTCCTCCAACTCTTTATCGAGTTGCGACTTTTTGCCTACCTTCGTCTTTTTCGCCTTTGCGGGGTCTCTCCAAGAGGTAAGCACTTGATAGGTGGCTATGGTTATTGGGCGGATCTCTTTTTTGTCGCCGCTATACTCGCCAACCATATCGGGGGTCGCTGTTGTTTTGTCGAGTATTTCATCGCGCCACTGGTGAAGCGCGGTGACGCTCGTAACGATGATGAGAGTGAACATCTGCGCTCGTGCCATAGTCTGTAGCGCAATCACAGTTTTGCCCGCGCCGCAGGGCAGTACAAGCACGCCGCTGCCTCCCGACACGGATCCGCTTGCCCAAAAGTGTGCAACGGCATCCTCTTGATAGGCACGCGGCATAAAGGGTTTGCCCGCTCTGGTCACTTCGCGGAGACTAAGTTCCATGTGTCCGCCGTCTGTGTATCCAGCAAGATCTTCTACGGGGAAGCCGACCTTGAGGAGTGCCTGTTTGAGCCGTCCGCGCTCTAGCAGGGGAACCTCTACCGTTCGCGCATCCACGAGGTCTAGCAGGTATTTCTGCACGGTCTTGGTGTGGCGTACCTCAGTCATGAGGATATTGTCTTCCGCACGAAGCAGGAGACGGTCGTCTTCCTGATAGAGTTTTAACTTTCCATATCGTCCTACATATTCGTTGATGTCGTGGAGGATATTGCCGGGTATGTCGTATTTGCTATAGTCATTGAGAACGGCTATCATCTCCTTCGCGTCCATCCCCGCAGAGCGTGCATTCCAGAGCGAGAGGGTGGTGATTCGGTAGGTGTGGATATGCTCCGGGCTTTTGACGAGTTCGCAGAAGGCGGCGAGTTTGTCGCGGCACGCCTCGTAGAGCGGGTTGTCCACCTCTAAGAGCGCGGTGCTGTCGGACTGAACGATGAGGGGGTTTTGCGGATTGTACATTCGGGCGATGTCTCCAAGTAGTGGGCGATTATCTTAAAATGAATAGAACGTCGGCGTAACTCTCAAACGAACGAGTGCCTACAGACCATGTTAGTAATAAGTTTTGCGGTGAAAAAGAGCGCGTATTGAGGTAGGTGTTAATCTCTCTCGTGAGAAGGCTATAGTTGCGCTTGAGTTTCCAACTCTCCTCAAGGTTCGCCCTATCAATGAGGACAAGAAAGAGCCTGTTACTTGTGTCGAAGCGTTGCATCCCTTGATTCTCATAAAGCCATGTGAGCAGGGGGCGGGGGTTGGAAACACTCTCGTCAATAATACTCCGCCTTGTAGATACAAATGCGTTATAAGCCTCTTGAACTTCGGTTTCAGGATGTTCCGAGAGGGCAGTAGTTATGTCTACCTTCAAATCGGGGTCGGGGCGTGTACTGTCCACCGGAATATCGAACTGCTTACAGAGTTTCTTTAGTTCGGCAAGTTCGTCTATAGGGCTTATCCCTCTGCGCCTTCGCTCCTCTTTAAGAAAACCTGCGGGGAAGTAAGTCACTTTAAGGTCGAAGGGAGTGTCGCCGATAAAAAAGTCCACCTGCTTGATTTTACCGACTGTCGGTGCCACGCGAGAGTGGTCTTTGAAAATATCTTCGATGAGGATAGATGTCCAGTTGTTATACCACGAACAGAGAACGAACCCTTTGAGGCTTTGTATCGCTTCAGTTTCTATTTTGTTTACAAGGGTATCATAGTTCTTGATTGGCTTCACGTATCTATCCACAAGATAGCGATTGATGTCGTTCTGATGGATGCCGCCCCAGTCAAAGACACGCAGTTTCAGAAGTTCGGCAAGTAATGCCGGCTCTTCTGTTTGGCGTTCGGCTCTTTCCACAGTATAGAGTGCGCGTATCGCTTGCCGAAGTGTATCCAAAGTTAGCGTCGAGGTGTATAGCAGGGGCAGTAGTCCCTTTATTGTTGTTATGTTTTGGGTGTCAATGCTCTCATTTTGCGCTACATACTGCAAATACTCGCTTCTGGCTAATGAGCGTAGGGTAAGATAAAAGAGACCGTTCTCTTCACTTACCAGGAGGTTCATGTCGCAATCAGGTTGGTTGTATTCTCTCTCATAACGCTCAAAATCTTCTAGGGTTCGCGCTGTCATTACAAACCTCCTAAAGCGTGGGGAATCGTTCAGACCAACCTGGTAAGTCCTGCAACATAGCGTCGAAAGTATCCGCCGCGCCGCCGCTCTTCTGATAGAGTAACACGAAGTCCGTTTTCAGCCCGCCTTTGCGGTTATCTTGCACGACGGAGTTCGCGGAGTAGTGAAGGGGGAAACTCCCCTTATAGCAGAGGCTTGACAACGCCAAAGCCTCGCAAGAGAGAGCCTCCCAACTGGCGCTATCTCGCGCATTGAAAAGCACGGCGAGGAACTTACCCGACTTCAAGACTCTACCCGCTTGTTGTAAAACCACGCGCATATCCTCCGAGTACACCGATTTCGATTTGCCTCTGCCTCGCGCATTGGAAACCACGATTTCACTCTCCAAGGCGGGGGCTTTACCGAGTAGTGCGTTCCACATCTCGCTTAGTTCCAGATAGGGTATCCTGTCGCCGTGAGGAGGGTCGGTGATAATGAGCGAAGCACTTTCGGAGGGCATAGCCGATAGAACTTCCTTCGCGTTCGCTTCCAGAATTGCGGCTTGTGCATCGCTGTTTAGTACGTCGCTAAGCGTCCCTGTAGGATACTTTCTTTCCTTGGCAGAAAGGCTGTTCAGGGCTTTTAGCATTACCGAAACACGGTGTTGAAAGCAATTCCATACATTTACCTCGAAATGCAATTCAGGTCTCCAATATCCGATAACCCAACTCCCTACCTCCACTTTCTCCGATACAACGCCAGACATTTTACCGCGTCCCGTTATCGCGAAGACCATACGTGACATCTGACCGGAAGCGGAGGTGAGTGCTAATTTGAGCGTATTCTGAACGTCCGTAGGTTGCAGGGAAATCGCGTGAAGCAACAAATCTATATTGTGTCGGGCGCGTCCTGTGAAAAGAGCGTCAAGAGTGATGCTTTCAGACGTGTTAATACGCGAATTATGAAATAGCCGTAGTGGGCGCGGGTATTGAAAGACATAATTTTCATATTCTATCACCCGCCCTTCATCGTAAGGATTCGGTTGACGCTCCTGTCTTCCTCGTTTGCCTAGTGCCGTCGTCCAAACAGATTGTAGCGTTTCTCCCTTCCATAGATAGTGAGTCGCTGTACCCCCTTCCGCCATGCTATAGGTGTTATTGATAGACTCTCGCACTCTGGATTCTATATCTAGTGCCGCCGACCTAAGCAGATTGGGGTCTGGCAAATCGAGTATAAGGCGCGACAACTCCACCGCGATGGGATTGATGTCTACCCCGATAAAACGGCGGTTTCGCAAGACGGCTTCCCGCCCGACAAAGCCAGAGCCTACGAAGGGGTCAATGACTATATCGTTAGATTCCGTCAGCCTCTCTATCATAACGGCTAACGATTCTATCGGCTTTTTGCCCCAATATTTATGAAACGCGTGTAGCCCCTTGTAGCCTTGCGGAGCCTCCATCTGAAGGTTAGTTACAGTGGAAGGCGGAAGCACGGGAAAGGGATAGTCCAGCGTTAATTGTCCGCTATGTCCCAAAGC
>JAPLCR010000545.1:0-2196 GCA_026392135.1 Armatimonadota bacterium | reverse complement strand
TGTCCCAAAGCATTGTCTCTCATAAGTACCTCATTATCTGCGAAAAAACGTTTATGCTCTTCACTGCCTACCGAATAATACGCGCCACCCGCCCTGTGAGGCGCGTCGTTATCGCGTGTTCAGTGGTTCCAATACGTTGGGCTATCTCCACTGCAAGAATTCGCTCGCCGCCCTCCTCGCCAATACAGGTGACGCTATCGCCGGGCTTTGCGTCGGGAATATCGGTCACGTCGAGCAGAGACTGATCCATACAGATACGTCCGACCACTGGAGCGTGTTTTCCGTGCAGGAGCATCGTCCAGATGTTGGAGAGTGAGCGCGGATAGCCGTCTCCATAGCCGATAAGAACCGTCGCAATGCGCGAGGGGCGCTTCAGGTGATAGGTGGAGCCGTAGGAGAGCGGGTGCCCTTGGGGCAGGTCGCGAATCACGGCGATACGCGCCTTGAGCGTAAGCGCAGGCTCTAACGGTGGCAGGACAATTTTACCGTTGGGATGTTTGTCGGCATTGGGCGGCAGGATTCCGTAGAGTAGCCTTCCCGGACGCACAAGGTTTTCTCCCGCATGGTCTAGCCGGAGGGTTGCGGCACTGTTACTCAGGTGAACCCAAGCGAATTTCGCGCCCTGTTGTTCTAGCGCGGCACGGGTTTGATGGAAGAGTTTCTGCTGGTGAAATGTGCTAGTCAGGTCGTCCGCATCTGCGTCTGGGAAGTGCATGGCGAGACCGTTCGCCGTAACACCCAACATCTGCATCTCGTGGTAGAGTGCAGGCGCGTCGTGCGGTAGGACTCCCGCTCTGCCCATTCCGGTATCCACTTCGATATGCACGGGGAGTTCGTTTCGGGGTATGTTCAGCCTTTCTGCCTCCCGCACGAAGGTATGAAGGGTAGGCAAATCGCCAATCATGGGGGTGAATCGAAACTGCAACACCTCCTCAAACTCATCAGGCGCGGGGTTGCAGAGGAGCAGTATCGGTGCGGTAATACCGGCTTCGCGCAGCTGTACGCCCTCTGCGACCGCCGCGACTCCGAGCCATGCCGCGCCTGCGTTTAGCGCAGTTTGCGATACTTCTACAGCACCATGACCGTAAGCATCTGCCTTCACCACCGCTAGTATCTGAGTCTTTGCTTTAATGTGTGTTTGGAGGTGGCGTACATTTTGAGCGATGGCACTGAGGTCAATCTCTGCCCAAGCGCGGCGTGGGGAGGGGGACATTGGCATAGATGGGCTACTCCTGTTGCATGGCGCGGCGTAGAGCCTCCGCCAGGGGGTTAGGCTCTTGAATGGTTTCGGTCTCTCCGTACTGCTTCCACTCCTCCTGCTCAGGGGTTTCCAGAAAGCCCTCCCGTGCAGTGGGGTCACGCCAGTTTGCGGGGAGTTCCAGCTGTAGCTCTTGCGCCGCCTGTGCCACGGTATCCAGCGACACCCATATAATGCCCCACTCCTCAAACTCCTCATTGGGTTCGACGGTGAGGATAGTGTCGTCGTTGAGCGGTATAGGTTCATCGGTTACATAGACGAGACGTTTGAGCAGGTAAGTGTGTTCAGGAACTGTAGAAAGTATCCCGCACGAGGTCTCCAACTGTTTGATGCCCGTGCCTTTCGCAATGTTCTCGGCATGGGTGAACTTAATCTCGAAGAGACAGAGCGACTCGGAGTCTATCTCCCAAATCGCGTCAATTTCACGGTAGCGGCACCCTGAACGGTTGTTATTGAGGCGTTGCTCCCAGCTGAGAATACGCTCCTCTTTCAAAGGGACATGACTCTGTAGCCAGTGGTAGACTGCTCGTTCTACGCGTCCGCCCAGAAATTCGCCCGCGCTTCTACGCCCCCAACCAGGAGGGCGATTGTCGCGTAGGCGTGCTAGGAAGCCCAGATACTCGGCATCATCAGGGCGAACAAGGCGAATGTGGCGATAGGCGGGGGGCGTGTACGCCATAGTGACTCTCTACCTCTCTTTTTCAAGCCATGTAAGCGCGGCACGGAGTTGGTTCGCGGTGAGCGCAGTCTCTGATCTCTCCAGAGAGACTTTTGCCCCCGCACTACTCAGCCTGTCTTGTGCGACGAGGCTTTGTAGGTAGGGTGTGTTACCTTTTGGGGTGTTCTGCAAGTAGTAGTGCCTATTTTGCGCCGCCTTCAAGTTGTGTAACCCTGCCAATGTGAAGGGGGAATCTTTCATCCAGAAGCCTCTAAAGGGC
>JAPLCR010000218.1:9552-16822 GCA_026392135.1 Armatimonadota bacterium | reverse complement strand
GGTAGTTTTACCAACGCCACCCTTTGCATTAAGGATGCTAATTATGGGTTGTTTGTCTCTCATGTTTATCCTTTCACATCAATTATCCTATTTCCTGTATTACTCCTATTTACCCTAAAATCCTTCTTTTGCAAGAGGAGAATGGGAGTAAATGACCTTTTTTATGGTTTTACCATATTTAGGATAAATAGGAGTAATAGGACTTTAGTTGATGACAATGTAGAAAATAGAGTAATTGAGGAGTTTTTTCTAGAATACAGTGTTCACTAAATGTCCGATAAAATTTGATGTTTCAGTAATTATATCTCACCAAAGCGGTGTTGTAGCAGAGTGACTGTCTTCCGCAGACCACACTGCGCGAGTGTCGCAAGATACTCCTCAACCTCCTTCGGCGGGTTCGCCAAGGCTTGTCGGTGCAGTTTCACCAGTTCAACGAACTGTCCCGGTTCCGATTGGTAAAGACTCGCCGCAAAGTCATCTGGGTGAACGGCGCGGGTTTTGTAAGCGGAAAGCGTCTGCGCCGGAAAGTCGGAGAGGTTGAACGTCACTATAACCGAAGCATTGGCAGTTATCGCCGCCGCCAACACATGGCGGTCGTCCGGATCGGGGAGCGAGAGGGCGGGGATAAGGGCTTCGTAGCCCGTCACCAGGCACGCCCCGCCGTGGCGGTTCATTAACTCCCTCGTGCGCGTCCGTTGCGCCATAGTCAGGTCAGGGCGATATTTCAGCACATTCCGTATCCACTCCTCATGTATCGCGTCCGTCCATTTCGGCTGATAGAGTTTGACCGCCAGACGCATGAAGAAATCGCGGAGGGGCGCAGGGTACAACACACAGGCGTCAAGGATGGCGTCCTGCATCAGTACATTCCGAGCTTCTGGGCTTCGGCGACAAGTTCATTCAGTCCGCGATGCCGTTCGGTTTCCTCTTGCTCCTTGTAATGAAGCAGGTCGCCCAGCGATACGCGCCGGCGCGGACCTACCAGGCGATAGGGGATTTTGCCCTCTTCCAGTAGCTTCACGACATAGGGACGCGAGACTTTTAGGAAGTCGGCAGCCTGTTGGGTGGTCACTTCCGTATCGGTGGCGAGCGCCACGACGTTTTTCCCATGCCCCAACTCCCTGAGTATCTTCGAGAGCAGGGAAAGGGTCGCGCCTGGCAACAGTATCTCCGCCTTCTCGCCGTCAGGTCGCTCGATGCTCACGCGTAGCGTAACCTGTTGCAAAGGCTGGTCGTCTTTTCCTAGAAGATGCTGTAGCGCGATGCTGGAAGCCTCCGCCTGTCGGGCTTCGACCTCTGAAAGCGGCTTGTTAGTCGGTTGTGTCAGGGTTTGCATAGTGTTCTCCTCTTCCTATTATACGAAATGAACGAAAAGAACGCAAGGAACAACAGCAACTATTTTTGGTGACGGCAGGCGCTATAAGCGGAAGAGTGAAGATAGGCTCGAAGGCTACGGGCCTCCGAGCCGTGGGAGGGTTACTCCCGGTTCGCTTTCGGCGAAGCGTCTGGCTCTACGAGAATGAACTCGAAGGAGCCTTCCGAAGTGACCGGCATGAACTCCAATCGGAGGGAGTAGCCGTGCCTGTTCTTGAGCGGGAATGCCGCTCCGACCTTGCACCAGATGACCTTGTCAGCCGAAGTGGTGATTTTCCATTCGATTGGTCACAAGAGGCGGTATAAGTGCAAAATAATATAAGACTCTCTATCGGCAAATGAAGAACAAGGACAACCAAAGGCATCACGGAGGGACTTCGCGATATGCAAGGATTCAGGTGGACTGAAGAGTTCACGGTAAGTGGGCAGGTACGACGACGACCAAGAGATTCCATTAATAGATATCAGAAAAGGAGGTAGGTTCACAGCAAAAACAAAAGGGAAAAGGGAGGAATAGCAGACACTCTTGGCGAATACTTGGAGACGTTTGTTTTATCCTGTAGTCCCTCACGTTCATCTGCCGTATTTCCAGTGCGTTTGATGTAACAAATAACATTCTAACGCCAGAGGCTGAAAGGAATGTCCCTGTGGATGCCTTTCTGGCACAACTCAAGCCGAATACTCGCCTCTACGACAAACAGCGGGGAAGAGAGCGTCTTATACAGACGATTGAGATGCAAGCAAGTGTCGTCTTCTTGACGTTGCGAGATGCCAAAACAGGAGAGGTAGAACGTAGACCCTATCTCATCGCTACTCTTGCAGATCGCTTTGAAGTGCTGGACGTAGGTGGAAGTGCCTTTCGCGCTAACCCAGGTCTTCTGAGGCTTGTGGCGGAAGCCCACCGCCTGAATCACGCTTACCTCTTCAATCCCGTCTTTGCCACAGAGACGAGCCTGATTGACCCTCTGCCACACCAGCTTGTCGCAGTTTACGGGCTTGTCGCCGATGAAAAGCACCCTGACGGCGTTCTTGGACTCCTGGCGCATCCTCGCCTTCGCTTTCTGCTAGCAGACGATGCGGGTGCTGGCAAAACCATCATGGCGGGTCTCTACGTCCGTGAGATGTTGCTACGCCGTTTGATACATCGTGTACTCATCATCCCACCCGCTGGTCTGGTCGGTAACTGGGAGCGTGAACTTCGTAATCTGTTTCGTCTTCGCTTCAGAATAGTGGACTCCGGTGATGTAAAATCCGACTTCAACCCCTTTGAAGACGCCCGGTACGAATTGGCGATTCTTTCTGTTGATACGGCGCGCCAGGAGCGAGTGCGGCAGGCTCTCAAGGATGCAATGCCCTACGACCTAGTCATTTGTGATGAGGCGCATAAGCTCTCCGCACGCCGAAATCCCGACCTAACAGTGGATCGTTCCAAGCGATATGAAACGGTGGAGGATATCGCGGCACGTTGTCAGCACCTACTACTACTGACGGCGACACCTCATATGGGCAAGGATGACCCTTACTTCTTTCTTTGGCGCCTACTTGACCCTCAGCAATTCTCCACGCCTGACGCCCTCTATCGCGCTAGTCCCACAGTACGCCGCCGCCACCTACTACGTCGGATGAAAGAAGAGATGGTCACCTTCGACGGCAGAGACCTGTACCCACCTCGAACCAGTAAGACGGTCTCCTATCCCCTGAATGAGGATGAACGCACCTTATACGAAGCCGTCAGCCAGTACGTCGAGGAGTATTACCGTAAGACAACAACAGGAAACCGCTCCTCGGTCGGACTCGCTCTAGCCGTAATCCAGCGCCGTCTTGCGTCTTCCACATGGGCGCTCCTACGGTCGCTAGAACGACGCGAGGCACGCCTTGCGGAAGATTACAAGCGTATGGAGCAGGGTCTGCTCACGGAAGGGCAGTTCGCCGTCGAGCAGGGAAAACTACCGACCAAAGATCTTCGTGAGGAGAAGACAGGCGATGAGGAAGAGGCAGAAGAGGGTGAGGAAGAATCCCAGCGTTTCGATGAGGTCTTGAGCGCCGCGACCTCAGCACGCTCCATGGAGGAGTTGGCGCAAGAGTTGGCGGGTGTCCGTATTCTCGTTACCTTATCTCGAATCGTTTACGACAAACAGTGCGAAAGCAAATTTGAGCGGTTGGCGGAAGTCCTCAACGAACACCCCGACACCAAAATCCTAATTTTTACCGAACACAAAGACACACTTAATTTTTTGGTCGCACGAATGGAGGGGATGGGACATACGGGGCGCATCGCAACTATTCATGGCGGAATGGATTATCGAGAGCGGGAGCGTCAGGCGGACAGGTTTCGCTCGGCAGAGTGTCCGTACCTTATCGCAACAGATGCGGCGGGAGAGGGGATTAATCTTCAATTCTGCTGGCTACTCATCAACTACGACATTCCCTGGAACCCTGCACGTCTCGAACAGCGTATGGGGCGCGTCCATCGCTACAAACAAACCCACGATGTTCTGCTTTTGTCACTTGTAGCGGAGAAGACGCGAGAAGGGGCTGTCCTTCAGATATTGCTAGACAAGTTGGATATTATCCGCCAGCGGTTAGGGAGCGATAAAGTGTTCGACGTAATAGGCGAACAACTCGGCGGTATTTCTCTCGCAGACTTGCTGTTCCATGCGACGGTAGAAGGCGCAGAAGCGGAGATAGTCTCCACCATTGAGAAAGCGCTAGATCCTGTTTCAGTAGCCAGGAGGCTACAAGAACAACAAAAACGTGTTGAAGTAAGCGAGGTGCGCGCCTTGCTAGAATCGCTCCGCAGAGGTCAAGAAGTCGCAGAGGAGCGGCGCATGATGCCAGCTTATGTACGTGGTTGGTTTCTAGCTGTCGCGCCTCTGATGGGATTGCACTTTACGGGCAGTTTGGAAGGTCTCTTCTCGATAGATGTCGCGCCAGAGACGGTATATCGCGCACTGGAAAAATATCCTCTGGAGATTCATAACCGCCTGACCTTTGACCGTAGTCTGGCTCTTCCAAAAACCTCAATGGGGCCAGAGGCGATATATATTCATCCGGGCGAACCTCTGTTCGAAGCCACAATGGACATTTTTCTCGGTCGCCATGAGAAGGAGGTCGAACGAGGTGCCACTTTCTATGATCCGCACTCAACCTACCCTTATGTTTTCGTTCTGGCGAAGATCGCCATCGTGCGTCCCATCATTGAGCAGACTGGAGCGGTCACTGAGGCGCGTGAAACGCTTGGCGAAGAGATGACGGGGATTCTCGTAAGAATGGACGGCTTGATGCAGGTAGCGCCCGCGCACTTACTCCTGACGCTGGATGTAACTGTCCCTGCTTATGAGATGGAAGGTATGGCTACAGAGATTCCCGATTCGCTACTTGCCTGCGCCAACGATACAGCCCCTATCGAGGGCTACGTTCTGGCTGAAAAGGGAGTGCCCCTAATGGATCGCATCCAGAGCGAATTGCAGGGTCGCTTGCCCGAACGCAAAATACAACTGGTTCAGGCGTACAACCTATGGGCTTCTGAGGGAATGATTCAGCGTCGCCGTCTCAAAGAGGATGTCGCCAAGGGAGTGCCTGCCGCGAAGAGCAAATTGGACAAATTGGAATCTGAACTTGCTAAGATGGACGATGCACGAGAGGCAGCGATTGCCGCACTCCATCAGGAGATAGATATGCTTGATTTCTCGCCAGTGACAGTCTATGCCCGCGCACTGGTGTTACCTCTACCACCCAAAGAGGCGGAGCGCCGACGTGATATCCACGCGGAGGCGGTCGCGCTAAAAATAACGCAAGAGTACGAAGAGGGGCTAGGCGCAATCGTCGAAGATGTCTCTTCCCCAAATAAGGCTATGGGGTATGACCTACGTTCGCACCGCCCGGATGGAACAGTCCTTTACATTGAGGTAAAGGGACGTGCAGGGCTTAATACGGTAGAGATGACGGAAAACGAGTGGCGGCAAGCCGCAAACCATAGAGACAAGTATTGGCTGTACGTAGTCTACCACTGTAACACACAAACACCACAACTCCGCAGGGTCGCTGATCCATTCGGTAACCTAGTTGCCAAAAGTGGTGGAGTCGTAATTGCCGCAGGAGACATTCTGTCCGTGGCGGAAAACCCCAACGCTTGACACTTGACAAAGCAAACTGCTCGTCGAGAGGCAAATGACATGAGTTTACCCACTCAAACCGACCAATTATTTAATGATGAAGATCGCCAACGTCGTGCTTTGGCGGGCGCGATGCGTGTCATCACCCGCCTATACCCTACGGGTACCCAATTCGTCTATGAACTAATCCAAAACGCCGATGATGCACTTAAAGATATGAATGTTGGAGCCGATGGTGACACCAAAAGTATCCAATTAATATTGCGCGATAACGAAATGCTCATCTGGAACAATGGACGCCAGTTCGATATTGATGGTGCAAATGCAATATGCTCCGTAAACGAGAGTACAAAAGACCTGACCCAGATAGGAACCCATGGGATCGGCTTCAAGGCTGTTTACGCCTGTACTGAGCAACCGGAGATATACTCTGACAACCTGTACTTTAGGATAGAGGGCTTCACCAGACCAATGCCTCTCAATCCTAATGAGGAGATTCTGCACCTACTTGCGTCGAATAAAACGGTCTTCCGGCTACCATTCAAGGAGCGCGTACTTGATGCACGCGAAGAGATTGATAGGATAGCAGTTCAACTACGGGAGTTGCATAGTCGGACATTGCTCTTTCTGCATAACCTCCAAACAGTCGAGTGGATCGATGAGCGAAACGATACTAGGGGTATCTACACCTGTTCTCGCCAATCTCATGCAACAGTAGCAGATGCACACGAGGTTAAACTCATGTATAGCGTCGGCACTGATGCATCTGCTACAGAAACATTCCTAGTTTTTCGCCGTGAATCGTTACCTCCCCCTGAAGTAATCGACGATTTATTACAGCGTGCCGAATATGATGAAGAGCGAGAGCGAATTGAGCGCTCTGCAACCAAACCCCAACCCATTGAGATTGCCTTTTCGTTGAATGATGAAAAGATAACTTCTATCCAGAACTGTGTGCTATTCGCATATTTACCTACGAGGATTGAAACGTATTTGAATTTCGTGATTCAGGCACGCTATCAAACTATTCCTTCGCGGAGCGACATCAACACCGAGGTGCTGTGGAATCACTGGCTAGTGGAACAGACGGCAAATATGCTCCCTGATGTTCTTTCGTGCTTGAAGACTGGAGGTCTACTTACCGCGATTCTATTCGAGACCCTTCCGTCCCCAAGCGATCACATCCCCACATTCTTTGAGAGTATCCGTGATGCTTCGCGAAGCGCATTGAGAGAAGGCGATTTTACTCCTACCAGCGATGAGCGCTATCTTCCGGCTAAACAAGTCTTTTACCCGCATACCCCGGTGATGCGGGTACTGTTCTCAGCTACCGATATGGAAGAAATTACACGAGTAGAAGGGGCTACATGGTTGGATGCCGATATTGAGGCGAGCAAAAGGGCACTTGAAATCCTTCGCGATGTCGGTGTGCGGGAAGTGACTACAAATCAGATAATACCCTGGCTATGTGCCAAAGAGGCAGACTGGTTCGAGTCCAAAGACGACGTATGGGTTAGTACACTCTATGGCTATCTCGCTAGACAGAAAACGGAATGGGAACGTTTGAAATCTGTACCGCTAGCGCGCCAAGTGAGTGGCGAACACGTCTGCGCCAATACAACATGGTGCTTTTTCTCACCGGATAATGAACAACAACAAGTTGCTTTCGCTCCATTTCTCGAAAATATGCCGTTCCTGCGTATGTCGCTACTGGGAACAGATGCCCCTGAATCTGTTAAATCCTTCCTTGAAGCCATTGGCGTGGAACCCTTGAAGCCTAC
>JAPLCR010000218.1:0-9544 GCA_026392135.1 Armatimonadota bacterium | reverse complement strand
TACTCGATTCTTTAGTTGGCTACTTCTGAGATATGCGGAAAATCAAGAGCAAGTTTCCATTGATGAGAATCGAGTTCATGTTGATTTTCTGATGCAAACTTTGGAAACACTCCCTGACAAGGATACGCGGGTTCTGGCAGATAGTGTATGCAAGTATCCGTTCTTTCTCGCGCAGATGTCCACCATAGACGAGACACCTCGATATATCCGCCCTGACCAGGCGTACCTGCCAAGGGCATTCACTGGAACAAGCGATTTAGAAACCTACTTTGCAAACAACACCAGGCAATTCGTGGATGCGGGTTATATCAGGGCAGGAGATGAGGTGTCTCGATGGTGTGCCGCCTTCAAGAAGATAGGTGTTTCCGATGTACCCCGGCGTATCCAACACGATGAATTGTCGTGGAATATAAAGGTTCAACTCTATTCCGGCATTGGGCACACTACTGACATAGCAACGACCAACTGGAATTTAGACGGGCTGACGGAAGCATTGAAACGTATTACTACCCTTAGCGATACTTCTCTTCCTACCGCTCTGGCGTTGTGGCGACTACTGGTTCGAATGTTGCCGAGGGACAAAACGGAACAATATCGCTTTCTTTCTGGAGAGTATCGATGGCAATATTATAGTGTTCGTTCCAAATTCTTTGACTCAACCTTTTACACCCAATTAATTACGACTGCATGGTTGCCTGATGAATCTGGCAATTTTCAGTTGCCAGCCACGTTATTCGCTGCCAGCGCTGAAACGCGGAATGTTATGGGCGACAGTGTACGTTATTTACACCCAGACTTAGAGATTAAGGAGGCGACCTCTGACAGTCCAGCTCGACTTCTTGCTGAATGCCTCGGCGCGAACTTGGCTCCAAAGACAGAGGAGGTCATCAAGCGTTTACAAGGATTGAGTGGTCAGGCGATCGACTTGAAAACTGTCGAGAATATATATAGATTTTTACAACGCCAGAGTATGACAGGGCGTCAGGCACTCTTCAAGCAACAGCCTTTGCTCTATACATCAACGCCAATTCCACGTTGGTGGACTGCGGACAAAGTTTTCTGGGATAACGAACGCGCCATTTTTGGCGATGAACGGGGTTATCTAACTGCACAGTATTCGGAGGCACTGAAACCATTTTTTGTGTCTCAAGGTGTCACCCTCAGCGCGACATTTGCAGACTACGTGACGGCTGTACTAGAAACAGCAGCGCGTGCAGAAGTGACAGATAATATCTTGACTCGGATGAATTCGCTTTACCGCCGTCTATGGGCATCGTTGCCAACTCGTGAGACAGAAGAGGGTAGCGAGCTGATCCGAATGTGGCAGGAACTTTGTAGGGCACGCTGTTGGCTAGGCAAATGTGGTGATACATGGGCTTTCTACTATTCATCGGAGTTGGTATGGAATGATCATGACCACAATACGGCCCTGTTTGCGGGTGTGCTTCCGTTCTGGATTTTCTCAGACGTGGAAGCCCTGGCACACTTCTTGGAGGTCACGCATTGTTCGCAAGCCGAGATTGACTTTCAACCAGATGGTGAACGTGACGACCTGCCGGAATGGACCAAGAAAACTCGAAGCCTTTCACCGCTCATTGCAACGTTCTTAGACTCTCCGCAATTGAATCAGGAAGGAGTCGCAACCTCCAGCCTTGATATTCTCAATGAACTAAATGTATTGCTCATAGAGCGAGCCAAAGTGACTTACAAACTGCTCGATGCTACAGTCACCGATAAGGAACCACTATCCAGTTATCTCCAAATTGACGAGGAAGAAGTCACCCTTTGGATTACGCTTGAAGCAGACGCAGGGGACTACCCCGACCTTATTGGTGACGCTCTTCAAGCGTATCTGGGTGTAGCACAAATACGGGAATTCGTTTCCAATCTGCTCGAAGCTGATACCAAGAAATCCCGTGCCCGTGTCCTCTCGCGCTGGCAAAAACGAGGACTGCGTTATCAGTCCCTAGCCGGGACAGAACCCGGAAATAACGATGGACAAATAGATAACCCACAAGATGAAGAGAGTGAACAGCCTTGGCAAGAGAGGGGAGACGAGGAATCCGCCAAGAGACGGAGTGTTGCCAACCAACAAGCAGACTATACGAGAAGCCCCGATGAAAAGGGCGACGTAAATTCATCGCACAACACCGCCCCGCAGAACTCAGAAAACGAAAACCCATCTGATAGGAATGGCTCCGGAGCGGGAGGCTCACATACTACTAGTGGCAATAATAATCCGGGATCCAGTTCCCAAGGAACAGGCAGTTACTCTGCTGGTAGGGCGGGACATCGCTCCTCCGGAAGTGGGAATTATGGTTCAGCTGGAGGCGGGGGCGAGGGGGCGGAACACAAAGCGCTAAAAGAGAAAGTCGCTCTGACTCCGAATCTATGCGGGCAAAATCTATCGCTTATTGATAGTGAGTACGTCTTACCATCGGGCGATAGAGTAGACGTGCTATTGAAAAACGCCGAAGGGGTGCCCATACCCGTAGAAATCAAACCTCTTATCAACACAGGGGAGTACAGCAACGTCTGGCAGGCGGTAAAATATAAACATCTAATCGCCACACAGCAAGGTGTGCCCTGTGCACAAATTCGTAGCATACTCGTCGCGCCGAATATTCCTGATGATGTGAAGGCTAAATGCCTTATTTTGGGCATTGACCCCATAGAAATATCACTGCCTTGAGATATTGGATTTAGGGAGATAACAATAGCGTGAGTGACAAACGCCTTATAGAAGAAGCCTTCCCGCTGAAACAAGCGAGTATTGATAGCGTTCATGAGAAGAACGTGCGGCATGGGCACATCAGTACTTTGCACATCTGGCCAGCGCGCCGTCCCCTTGCTGCTTGTCGTGCAGCATTGATAACGACGCTGTTGCCTGACCCTGGCGATCCAAAAGCGCGTGCTGAACTGGTGAGACGTATTGGCGGCGAGATAGTCTCCGTGCCGAAGAAGGTCAAGCAAAAGGATGGTACAGAGGAAACCAAAATAGTTGAAGCGACGGTCGGCGGTATTCTGCATTGGGGACGTGAGCAGAACGAGGATGTAGCCTATTTCCGCGATGAGATACGCAAAGCGTATGGTGGCAAGGCTCCAAAAGTGCTGGATATGTTCGCGGGTGGCGGCGCAATTCCGCTGGAAGCCATGAGGCTAGGCTGTGATGTGACCGCCATTGACTACAATCCTGTAGCATGGTTCTTGCTGAAATGCACACTGGAGTATCCGCAGAAGTTGGCAGGTAAGAATTGGCCTCTGCCCGCACAGAAACCTGTATCCGATCCGGACTTAATACCGAAGCAGGGCGCGCTGGACTTCGCAGGTAAACAGAAAGCGCTCGGAGACGAGCTTCCGCAACAAATGGGCGACCTTGCCGCACACGTCCAATGGTGGGGGAACTGGGTGTTAGAGCGCGCCCGCAAAGACCTTGCCGCTTACTACCCTACGCATCCTCTCGACACGAGTCGTCTCAAAGGCGACGACAACCCGCTCTGCCCGACCGTCGCCTATCTATGGGCGCGAACCGTGCCTCACCCCGACCCAAAACTGAACGGGCTACGCGTGCCGTTACTGAAAACACTCTGGCTCTGCAAAAAGGCGAACAAGAAACGCGCTCTTCGCCTGAACTATAATGCTGATGAAAACCGGTTCGATTTCGAGGTCTTCACACCCCAAAATGACGCGGAAGTTGGCGCTGGCACGATGACGCGCACAGGTGTTGAATGTCCGCCCATTGGTGATGGCAAAACAGGCGTGTTTCTGCGAATGGAGTATCTACAGCAGTGTGGCAAAATCGGGCAGATGGGCGCAGTCTGTACCGCAGTCGTCGTGGACGTGCCGCGCATTAGGGGATCGGATAAAGACACCTTATTCGGCAAAGAATACCGCTTACCGACGCGAGAGGAAGACGAAGCGGCGGAAATTTCAGCGGATATGGTTGACGCTCTCGCCGCCGAACTGCCGTATGGTTTTCCCTGCGAGCCAATTATACCGCCCGATAGTCGCGCCGTATTCGTACATTTGTATGGACTAAACACGTTCGATAAACTCTTCACACCGCGCCAACTTCTCTCGCTTGGTACATTCGTTAAGCATACACGAACAGCCCGTTCTACTATGCAAACGGCTTATGCCGCCGTTACTCAGGAAGAACGTTCGCTACTAATAGAAGGACTAACGGCTTACCTCACCATCCTTCAAGATCGTCTCACAAATTATATGAGTACCATTTGTGTATGGGAAAACGTAGCCGGAGAAGTGAAGCAAACGTTTTTGCGCTTCGCATTGCCCATGACATGGGATTTCGCAGAGAGTAATCCCATATCGAATGTCGAGCGCTGTTACTTAGGAGCCATTGACAGTGTTTACCGAGTTCTGACCAACCTCGCTCAAGCAACCTCAGCAGGTAAAGCGAATATAGTCAATGGTTCCGCCACAGAATCGTTAGGCGAAAACCTTTTTGATGCCATTGTGACCGATCCACCATATTACGATGCAATTCCCTATGCTGAGTTGGCAGATTTTTTCTATGTCTGGTTGCGTCGCACGGTAGGGGATAACTACGGGGCAATTTTTGCTAATCCATTATCGCCCAAAATAGGTGAGCTTGTGCAACAGGCAGGACGCAACGGTAGCAAAAACGAGGCAAAGCAGTTCTACGAAGACGGGATGTTTCAGGCATTTCAAGTAGCCTGTCATTCCCTCAAGCCTGATGGGTGCATGGTTATTGTATTCGCGCACAAGCAACCGGATGCCTGGGAGACCTTGACAACCGCTATGATACGCGCCGGTTTTGTCGTAACCGCTTCGTGGCCCATTGATACCGAAATGAGCGGAGGCATTCGCAATCACAACCGCGCTTCCCTTTCTTCCTCCGTCTGGTTGGTCTGCCGCAAGCGCCCTGACGATGCAGGTAAAGGGTGGTACAAACAGGTTCAGCCGCGCATGAAGGAACGCATCACCGAGCGTCTTCGCTACTTCTGGGACATCGGCGTTCGTGGTCCCGACTTTCTCTGGGCGGCTATCGGACCGGGGCTAGAAGCGTTCTCTGCATACGATGAGGTGCGCCGTAACGATGGCAAACCCTTTAGCGTTTCCGAGTTTCTCAAAGAGGTACGCCGTCTCACCACCGATTTCGCGTTGGGGCAGATAGTGTCAGGCGGTACGGAGGGACTAGACGAGTGGACCCGCTACGCTCTGATGCACGCCGCCAACTTTGGCACAGGGGGCGCGCCTGTAGGAGAGTGCATCTTGCTTTCAGGGGCGTATGGGCTCGACCTGAACTCACTCACAGGGCCACGCGGTATCCTGACTAAAGCGAAAGCCAAGCCTGTGTCCACCGATAATGAAGCAGAGGCAGAAGAAGGAGCTGACGAGTCGGGAGGAAGCGGTTCGGAACTTCGCTTACTCCGGTGGGATGAACGTAAGCGCGATGACTTGGGCGAGATGCACCCGACGTTTGGCTTACCGTATCTGGATATGCTTCATCGCCTTGTTCGCGAATGGGCGAACGGCGATGTGTCCCGTGTGACTGAGTATGCCGCTCGTAATGGCTTAGGGCAGAACGAACTATTTTGGAAGGTGGCTCAGGCGTTTGCTGAGGTGAACGAACCGCAGTCCCGAGAGCGGACATTGCTCGAAGCAGTAATAGCATGGGGACGCGGACGCAGTTTAGCGGTTCCAACCCCTGTGTCGCCTCTGCAAACAGGCCGTCTTGATTTCGAGGAGACGCTATGAAGTCCCTAGAAGAGATGCTACTCGAACATGAGGGTTGTGACTTTGAGGCGAAGGCGGCACAAGGACGAGACGGGCGAGGGGAGGTTCCCCGCTCAATTTGGGAAAGCTACTCCGCAATGGCGAATACTGAAGGCGGTTTCATTTTGCTGGGCGCGGAGGAAGACAGGACAGGCAGTCTCCGTCTTGTGGGCTTACAAGATGTCGAGAGAGTCCGCAAAACGCTCTGGGACAGCCTCAACAATCGACAGGCTGTCAGCGCTAACCTGCTGGGTGATCAAGACATCGTGGAAGCGGAACAGAACGGTGTACGACTACTCTATATTCGCGTACCGCGTGCTACACGCACACAGCGGCCTGTCTATGCTGGCTCCAATCCGCTTACGGGAACATATCGCCGTAACTATGAGGGCGACTACAAGTGCGATGAAGAGACCGTTCGCCGTATGCTGGCGGAAGCAGTGGAAGAAGTTCGTGATGCGCTTATCCTTGAAGGATTTTCTTTGGATGACCTGGATGCGGAGTGCCTCGCGGCTTACCGTAATGAAATGAAGAGTACGAATCCTGGACATCCCTTTCTCGCTCTGGATGACTTGGAGTTCCTAAGAAATATCGGGGGATGGGCGAAAAACAGGGTGACAGGAATGGAAGGACTAACCCTAGCGGGTTTGCTGATGTTCGGTCGCCTACACACCATATTGGATGCGGTTCCTCACTACGTCGTAGACTACCAGGAACGACCAATGCCGCCTTCAGAACGGCGTTGGGTAGATAGAATTACAACGGATGGTACGTGGACAGGGAACTTATTCGACTTCTATCGCCGGGTGTACCGTAAATTAACAGCCGATTTAAAAGTGCCGTTTCGATTGCATGAGGGCAATAAGCGCGTAGATGAAGACCATGTGCATGAGGCATTGCGGGAGGCGCTAGTCAATACGTTGATCCACGCAGACTTCACAGACCGTATCCCAATTCTAATTGTAAAACGGCAGGACTATTTCGGCTTTCGGAACCCTGGTGGCTTGCGGTTACCCGTCGAAACTGTCTTGCATGGTGGCGAGAGCGACTGCCGTAATCGTCGCCTTCAGAAAATGTTTCAATTGATTGGCGCGGCGGAACAAGCAGGCTCAGGATTTCCGAAAATACTACGCGCATGGAAAGAGCAACATTGGCGGTACCCTCTTCTGGACGAGAAGTATCAGCCAGAACAAACTGTGCTACGTCTCCCCACGACGAGTCTATTGCCCCCTGAAGCTATAGCGGAACTGGATAGGCAATTCGGTGAGAAATTCAGAGAGTTAGGTGAAATTGAGCGTCTTGCTGTCGTCACTGCTCTGGTTGAGAAGACGGTAACAAACCAGCGGCTTCGGACTATAACAAACTCTCACGCGAGCGATTTGACAGCTATTTTCAAATCGCTGGTCAACAATGGCTTCCTTTTTCCTGACGGCTTTGGCAGAGGAACGTGCTACCGTTTACCAGGGCAAAGTAGCGGGATACCAGAAAGCGACCAGTCGAGTCTTGCTGACACCCTATTTGGTTCTGATCCCGCTTCTGATGAAGTGCCCTCCGGCTCCCCACATTTGGAACCCGACTCCCCACATTTGTTGACAAGGTTCCCACATTTGGAACCCGACTCCCCACATTACAAACGCCTAGTTGACATTGCTAAGTCTGTGAAGGAGATGGGCAGAACGCCTAAAGAGCAAGTTGAAAAGGTTATTTTAGACATTTGTTTAGACCATTTTGTGCCTCTGCGTATACTCGCGGAATTTCTTGGACGCACTCCCAAAACCCTACAAACCCACTACATTAATACGATGATCAAAAGCCACCTACTGGAATATCAGTACCCTGACCGAATAAACCATCCCGACCAAGGCTACCGCACGGTTAAAACAAACGAACAAGAACGGAAGCAAAATACATGACAACACCCGCTTGGCACACCCTTTGTAAGCTTCGCGATGATGTTCGACAGGGCAACCTTGACGAATCCGAGTTCGCCGCGAAACTGAATGGTGTCCGTATGGACCCAAACGCGCCCGAAATCTATCGGGACGCGGATAAGTTCTTTTCGCGTACTTTTCCCACTTTAAGAATGAAGGAACTGGTGCGCGATGTCATGCTACGCCTCAGCGATCAGGGTGGAAAGCCCGTCGTGCAACTTCAAGTGGCTTATGGCGGAGGCAAAACTCATACACTGATAACGCTCCTCCATCTTGCGGAGAGAGCCGATAAGGTTGCCGACAACCCGACCGTCAAGGAGTTCGTGGCAGCTACGGGTATTAAAGGCGCATTGCCCCATGTACGGGTTGCTTTGCTCCCGATGGACGATATGGGATACATCGAGGGCATTGAAGTGCTGGGGCCAGATGGTACCCCGCGCCTCGTCAAGACACCATGGGGGGCACTGGCGTACCAACTCGCGGGGGACGTGGGCTTCGCCAAAGTGCAACAGCATGAAGCGAACTACGAACCACCTGCCGAACCACTCCTAAAAGAACTCCTTCGTACTCCGCAATCTGATGGCAAAAGCACCCTGATATTGCTGGACGAGGCAGTTATCTATTGCCGCAAGGCAGTCAATGCCAATGACAAACACCTTGGCACACTCAAGGATTTTTTCCAATTGCTCACACAAGCAGTCGCAGCCACTCCTCGCGCCTGCATCGTCGCCACTCTCCTTGCCAGTGAGAATGAGGTTGACGACGTAACCGGAGCACGCGTACTGCGAGTTTTGGAAGACGTATTCGGGCGACTCGCCACGCCGAATGATCCCGTAGGGCGCGATGACCTCGCAGAGGTTCTGCGCCGTCGTCTTTTCGAATCGTATCCCGCCGAGATGGATCGCCGCCCCGTTATCGACGCTGTCTTCGCGGCTTACGCGAGTTGTAAGCAGATGCGAGACGCACAAAAAGATAACGCTTCCTATCAGCGATACATCAAGTCGTACCCATTTCATCCTGACGTTCTCGAAGTACTATACGTGAAATGGACGGAACTTTCAAAATTCCAGCGCACACGCGGAGCGCTACGTTTGCTGGCTCTCGCACTGAAGGAGAGTGATGGAAAGGATACCTCGCCGCTTGTCGGCATTCACGCTTTTCTCGGCTCACAGCCATCTCTACCACAGGTAATAACGGAGATGGCGCGCATCTGCTCCGATGGACAAGATGTATGGACAGCGAAGCTCAATGAGGAGATGGATAGGGCACGGGAGGCGGAGGACAAAGCAAAGGCGTTAAAGCAACGGGAAATCCAGCAAGCAGTGCTGGCGACCTTCCTACACTGTCAGCCACAGCGACACAAAGCAGAAACCTCTGACCTTTACGCGCTTCTGGTGCATCCCGGTGTAGATATGGCGGCACTGGAGACAGGACTAGAAAACTGGCGTGAAATCTCTTGGTTCCTCACTGAAGAAACGAACGTCTGGCGTATTACGACGCAACCTAACTTAACCCATATCCACGTCAATGCAATGGATACGGTCCAGCACAAACCGAACGCCATCGCCGATGCGCTCAAGGAGCAAATCGCCAGGGTCAAGGAACTTTCGGAGGTAGATAACAGGTTAGGTGGAGTAGACTATGGTGTCATCGTCCATCGCCTTCCACAAGGGGCGAAAGAGGTGGATGGAGACACGCCCGACCTACGCTACTTGGGGCGTTACCAGCATAGCTGTCCCCAGCCGCCACTTGACAGTAGACATTCTTCAACTGGCGTAGGCATTTATATCCATCTGGTTCACACGCTCCGCCATGTCCGCATCTGTCGGTTGCACATAGACCTGGGTGGTCTG
>JAPLCR010000503.1:3255-5483 GCA_026392135.1 Armatimonadota bacterium | reverse complement strand
TGGGAGGCTTACCTGTACCGTCCCTCATTCCGTCCTGCGGACACCTTTCTCCCGATTCGGGAGAAAGGCTTGACCTATAAGCAGTTCTGTATTGCGATACATATTTTTAGGTACAGAAGCCATACATACCCCAGTGAGCCTTCACAAAGGGGAGACTTGTGATGCTCCCGTTTTCCGCCAACTTTTGAGCAACGCGAGTCACTCATTGCAAGCAGGGTGTTTGCGTGGTATACCAGACCAGAATGAGCGCGGAAGCGGACAACATAAGTGCCGCCGTCATCGCGCCAGTATCCTTGAAGAGCAGGGAGGCGACGCTTGCGGAGAGCGTGGCATACACCCCTTTTTGAAGCAAAGGGAACGCTTGAAACAGGCACTCAAACGCCTTCCTTTGAAGACGATAGAAACCCCAGAAGGTGAGGGAAGTCCCCCCTACGATAATCAGTATCCACATAGAGAAGAGGGTGCGCCAGTTCAGAGCCAGTTTGCGCTTGATGATTTCCGTAAGCGAAGCGACTCCCCCGCCCTGCTTCGCGGTGTGGAGTGCCGTTCCGATGTGTGATGCCCCCTCATGCGATAGCCGACTATCGAGGGTGCTTACCCCGAAGGCGAGGAGCAGTCCCAACAGCATCAGCCCGATGAGATACCGCGCCTTGGGGGGCTTGCCGTATAGAAGAAGCGTTCCCATTCCGAAACCCGCGCAACTGACCACAAAACTCCCCGCGTTCGCACCCAACTTAGGCAGTCCGAAAAGTAGTACGCAGAGTGTCCACGCCCCGATAACGGCGAACGGCTTAGGGTAGGCTCCCTCCGCCCTCTGTTTTCTCTCTTCCACCCACGCAAAGCCCCCCATCAGCGCAAAGCCCATCATTATGCCCAGATACTCGTTACCGATGCCGTAGTAGCGCACTCCTACCAGCGCGGAGTTCGTGACATAACTCTCTTTCATAAGGTTTTGCCCGGTGCAGAGGTCGGCTCCTACTATCGCCAAATTCAAGAAGACTGCGGCGAGAAACGGCGAAACTTTGAGCCACCGAGAGAGAAGATAGGCGGGTACGCACAGCGCGAACATCCAACCCCCAATACGTAGCCCATACTCCAAAAGCGTGGGCGGAATCAGCAGGGGCGCGAGCATCAGGGCAGAGGGCGCGTTCACCGCGCACACGAAGAAAACAGAGAGCCGCTCGGCACGCTGAGAGCCTCTTTTATGGGCAATAAGTGCTATCGCGATTCCGAGTACCGTTAGGAAGAAAAGGGGCGCGGTGATGTAGAATAGGGCTTGCAGGTTGAGTTGAGAGACAAAATCGAGCCTGTTCAGAAGTGCCAGCCTCTGTACCGCGTCAGAGCTGTAGGGCGAAACACTAATAGCTCGTCCGCTCATACTAGGCGGGGGCTCTACTCCCAACAGTGTGAGCAGAGTAGGAGTTACGTCTATGTTTGCGACGAGACCCTTAGTGCGCGTGGTAGGCGATGTGAGCAGACCGGGGCGGAAGTGTTTACCATAAGCAACTATTGGAGTTAGGCGTTGCCAGTAGCCTGTTATCCATGTACTCTCTTTTGGGGGGTAGGCGGAGACGAGTAGAATATCTGCGTCCGCCTTACTCACCTCCGTGAGCATGAGCAGTAGGATATTCAGGCGGCGGAGGGCATTTTTACTGGCTCTGGCGTAGGCGGCAGAAGTGAGGCTGCCGCGCATTGCCTCTAGACGAGCGGTATCTCCTAGCGTTATCACGACAATGTCCGCTGTCGTCTCTTGCACCATTTGAGAGAGTGCTAGGGGGTTATCAATCTTACCAAAGGGCGCATTTTTATCAGTGCGGTTTGGCTCTGCAACGCTTTCGCCTACCCCATTCTCATCTACAATGAAGAGAGCTGCACGCTTAACAAGAGCATCGGCATCTCCATCGCCATAGAGTTCGATTTGCAGTTCAGGGTGTGCTTTTCTAAGAACTGTGCCAAAAGGCAGAGAGTTGGCGGTCTGGTAGGCGCGTTGTGGTACGCCTGGAAACGTAATTTGTCTTCCTTGTAGTGTTGGGAGGTCGGCACCGTTGGGGTGGGGTGGGGTATGTACGCCGTACGCAAGTGAGAGGTAGGCGTTGAGCGGGGTCTTTTCGCCCTCTACAAAGCAGTTCATTAAGCCGATAGCACTCTGCTCCGCAAAGTTTTGAAGCGAGGGGAACTCCTTGTCGAGGAGGTCGTTGAAGGAGAGGGCATCGCAGAGAATGAGTATC
>JAPLCR010000503.1:0-3231 GCA_026392135.1 Armatimonadota bacterium | reverse complement strand
ATGAGTATCGTTTTATGTTTGGCGGCGGACTGTGCGTGCAGAGGGGAGGTAGAGAAGAGGAGTAGTAGGCAGACGATAAGAGAGTGTCCGTTTTTGGCGCAATACGTCTTCATTCTAGCCCTTACTCCGTTTTGTTGCAGACACCCCTCTCCCAATTCGGGAGAGGGAGTGGTGAGGGATTGAGGGAGCCGCGCGGTACTCACCGCTTTTGCGCGGCGACGAGAGCGGGAACGCTTGCGAGAGCCTCTTCCAGTTTATCGGGATTACGCCCGCCCGCTTGCGCGAAGTCAGGCCGCCCGCCTCCGCCTCCGCCCGCGATTTTTGCGACTTCTCGCACGAGGTTGCCCGCGTGTAGCCCCTGCGACAAAAGGTCAGCCGTCACCTTCGCAACAAACGTCACTTTGCCCTCGTTCACAGAGCCGAGAACCACTACCGCACTCCCCAGATGTTGTGCAGTGCGGTCTGCAAGATTGGAGAGGGTCTCTACGTCTGCGGCGGGAATAGCCTGACATACCACCGCGACACCGCTCACAGTAGTCGGCGTGAGTTCGGCGACTTGAGCCACGCCCTGCCCCGATTTCAGCTGGCGAACCTGTTGGGTCAGCTCACGGTTCTGGCTGATGAGCTTGTCTAGTGCCGTCGCGACATCGTGAACGTTTGTTTTTAGAACGCCCGCGAGGTGCGCCAACGCCTCCTCTTTGCGGTTCACGTAGGCGTAAGCCCCGCTTCCTGTTACCGCTTCAATACGTCGCACACCCGCCGCAACGCCCGTCTCCGCTACGATTTTGCACAGCCCGACCTGAGATGTGTGGTTGAGGTGAGTTCCTCCGCACAGTTCGAGGCTAAATCCCGGAACCTCCACCATACGCACTTTGTCGCCATACTTCTCCCCGAAGAGTGCCATTGCGCCGCGCTCTTTCGCTTCAGCGACAGGGATGTCGGTATGGATAATGACCCCCGTATCGGCGAGGCTTTGCGCGTTGACAATCTCCTCAATTTCGTGTATCTGCGCGTCTGTCATCGGGCTAGAGTGCGTGAAGTCGAAGCGCAAACGCTCTGGCGAAACGGATGAGCCTTTCTGGTAGACGTGTCCGCCGAGAACCTTCCGCAGAGCCGCCTGTAGGAGGTGGGTAGCGGTGTGGTTTCGCATGGTGGCGAGGCGTTGTTCGCGGTTCACCTCCGCGTGAACCTCGCGCCCCACTTGCAGAGCGCCGTCGTTGATGTTCACGACATGGAGGAAGTAGCCCGCCACCTTTTTGGTATCGGCGACATCCACCGTAAATACCGTGTCGCTCTCCGAATAGCGCAGAACGCCGGTATCGCCTACCTGCCCGCCCGACTCGGCATAGAACGGAGTGCGGTCTAGTATCACTTCAACGGAGTTGGGGCTTGCGGAGGCTGTCTTCACGAGAGCGCCATCCTGAATTATCGCGAGAATTTTTGCGGAGGCTGAGAGTTCCGTATAGCCCAAAAACTCCGTTAGCGGGTTCTGCTGACTCACCTGCAACAGCGCATCGCGGTACGCTCCAAAGACCTCTTTTTCGCCGCTCGCCTCGCGGGAGCGGTGGCGTTGTGCCTCCATCGCCTTATCGAAACCCGCAAGGTCTACGGTGAGACCAGCCTCCTGCACTATCTCCTCGGTAAGGCGTAGCGGGAAGCCGTAGGTGTCGTAGAGCGTGAAAGCGTCTTTGCCGGGCAGGATTTTCTCGGTCTCCACCTTCTCGGTCTTGAGGAGTTGGCGGAGTTGGGTCAGCCCTGTGTCTAGCGTTCTGCGGAATCGCTCCTCCTCGTCGAAGATGGTTCGGAGTATCAACTCTTCACGCTCTTTGAGTTCGGTATAGAAGTCGCCCATGCTCGCGATGATTTTGGGGGCTATGTCGTGCAGGAACGGCTCCTCGAAACCAAGAACCATCTTGCCGTAGCGCACAGCGCGGCGCATTATGTAGCGCAGAACGTAGCCGCGCCCCTCGTTGGAGGGGAGGATGCCGTCCGCAATGCAGAAGGTCATAGAGCGGATATGCTCGGCGACGACACGGAAAGCGAAGTCAACGGGACTCATGCTTCCGCCGTAGCTTCGCTTGGAGAGTTCTCCAATCTGCTCTAGCGTAGGCTGAAACAGGTCGGTCTCGAAGACGCTTTTCTTGCCCTGAATCACGTAGGCGATTCTGTCGAAGCCCGCGCCTGTGTCGTTGTTCTTCTTGGGCAGGGGATTGAGCAGAGGCTTGCCGTCGGCGGTTTCGGCACGGTCAAACTGGGTAAAGACGTTGTTCCAAACCTCAAGATAGCGTCCCGCATCGTCGTCAATCAGGTAGCGTTGCGTGGGCGTGAGGTTCGCGGTTGTAGTCATCTCCTCAAGCGGAGCGACGCGGTAGAATATCTCGGAGCAGGGGCCGCAGGGACCGTTTGGTCCTTCACTGATAGCGTTCGCGGGCCAGTAGTTTTTCGACTCAGGCAGACGGTGGATACGGTCTTCGGTCAGCCCAATTACGTCGCGCCAGATAGCGAAAGCCTCGTCGTCCTCCTCGAACACAGTGACGCAGAGGCGGTCTCCATCTACGCCGACCACATTGGTTAGGAAGTCCCACGTCCATGGGATGACTTCGCCCTTGAAGTAGTCGCCGAAACTGAAGTTGCCAAGCATCTCGAAGAGGGTGCAGTGCGAGAAGTCACCTACGCTGTCTATATCGTTGGTTCGCAGACACTTCTGCACGGTGGCAATACGAGACTTGGGGGGTATCGCCGCGCCGATGAAGTAGGGCTTGAACTGTTGCATACCCGCTGACGTGAAGAGGGTAGAGGTGTCGAGGTTGCCGAGCGCGTCTACAGGGACGAGGGGCGCTCCGGGCAAGAGAAGGTGCTCTTTGCTAACAAAAAAATCCAGATACTTCTGGCGCAGTTGATGGGCAAGCATAATAAAACAGGACTCCGTTGCTGGGTTTCGCTCTCACCTGATTAGGACAAGCGTTCTCGCTAATTCGTATACAGTATAGTATACCTCTCAGAATTCCCTCTCCCTATTTCACTACCCGACACTTTTTATGTCGGCGCACATTTGACTACTGTTCAACAGGGTTCATACTAAAGCTAATGTGACTTTAGGCTCTACAATCTACTCTGTCAAGAATTGTTTTGGGTGTGTTTCACTTGAGTTGAGAACGGGGTTCCATTTTGGGATGCGTCCGCGAACAACGCGACAAGCAGTGCAACAAGCCCCCTCGCTTGAAGCCCCTC
>JAPLCR010000333.1 GCA_026392135.1 Armatimonadota bacterium | reverse complement strand
AGTTCGGGATAAGGCATCGCTCTGATGAGATAGAAACGCCCAAACAATATATCTCAAATGGAACGCCACTAATCCGATTTTTTGCAGATACTGCAACACAAAGCCCATTTCTAAAAAGAAGCACATCCAATAATGGACTCTGGTCGCACTAAAAGACAGCAGACAGCAACTGTTGATAGGTTGTTATCCTAAACTCACGTTAGTTAAACTACTCCATAGCCTATCGCAAAATAGGCGTTTGTCATATTAGCGCCACCTTTCGCCCTAGTCACCCCTCGCCCAGGAATGGGGTGAGGGCTTCTGGTTTTTAAATGGTATACTTATTCTTTCGTAAGTCCCTTAAAGAATGAAGAGGTCGAGAGGTTGAGCCTCACTGCCCGCAGTTGAACCACCAATATTCAATTTTGTGTTACTACAGAGATATCCAAAGAACAAGGTTTCCCAGACGAAGAGGGCACAGCAAGGCGAAATCCTATCCGAAGACACTCAGTGAGAGAGGTCGATATAGCTAAACTGCCCACTGTTCTCTTCTGCAAGTGCTTTGAGAAGTGCCATTCCCCGAAACTGCTCCCCCAAGCCAAGAGCGAGGGTAATAAGATGTATGCGGGTAGTATTCAACTCCTTCACCATTGCCCGCAACTTGTCCGGGTCTTCAATACCAGTGTGAGGCTCTCCATCAGATAGCAAAAAGATGTGAGTAACCCCTTTCAAAGCAAAAGCCGCCTCTAAACCTCCAGACATATTTGTATCCGGTCTAATCCGTATTGCATCTACAAACTCATTTGCTTGCGCTATATTCTCAGGAGTGGCGGAAAGCAAAACGTTCATAAAGGGATATACACTATGATTAAAATGGATAATATTGAAGGAATCAACGGGTTTTAACTCCGATAGAGCCTGCTTCAGTGCCTCCTTTGCCTTCCCTATTTTATTGCCTTCCCGCATACTACCTGACGAATCGAGGAGATAGACGATATGAACGGAGCCTTTCCCCCCTTTAGCAGTACGGGTTCCAAATACCGCGCCGCGCCCTACCCCTCCTGCACCGTTGCCTACCACACCACCGCCGCCTTTGAGGTTGCCCCCGCGTAACAAGCCACCAATATCCCCAAATGGAACTCCTCTATTCAGCCCGAAACGATTCTCGCCGCCATTGCCATTACCAATCCCTTCCCCGCCCCCATTACCTACTCCAACACCACGCCCGCGCCCATACCCCAAGCCATCACCACCCATTCCCGGTGTCTCGGCTCCCGTCCCTTTACCACCACTCGGTGGACGAGTTCCAATACCGCTCCCTTGTCCGGCTCCCACTCCCTCCCCCGACTTACGGCGAAGAGTGGCAAGAGCCTCTTTACCATCTAACCGTGTCCCAATACCGCGCCCACGTGCAGTACCAATCCCCTCCTTTGCCCCACTACCCTGCCCACCTCCCAAGCCCAAGCCCACCCCCGGCTTCTCTTCAGGAATTGCGTCTTTTACAAGAGGGTTGTCAACAGAGAGGATAGAGCGCCCCCCGCCCCCACCAAGGCGCGGCTCCCTCTGGAACAAGAATCCCCCCCCTTCCGCCCGAATTCGAGCTAGAAGAAGGGCTCCCGCCCCCGCCCTGCACAGGATCTGTTACCGTGCTTCGCGCCCTGCGAGGAGCCTCTGATTTCCGAGAAGGAACCCCCAATGGAAGCGGCTTCTCATCTTTAAGCCTCTCCATCCCCCCCGTCTCGGTCTTGAGTACCGGGGCAGAAGTATGGACCATCTTTGGCTTCTCTTCCTTCGCGGGCGTAGGAGGGGTGACAAGTACTCGCCGCTCAGGAGTAGCCGCCAATTTATCGGCACTCCGGTGTGGAGAAGGAGCTAGCCTTGGCACAGATTTCGGCGGAGTTTTGCGCTCTGGCTTCAGCTCAGGCTTAGGCTCCTGCTTCTTCAGAACGGGCTTTGACTCTGGTAGCGGTTGTAATGCCACCTCTATCTCCACAACCGCAGGAACAGGCGGAGATGTATAGAAGGTACGACTCTTCCAGAGCATCCCTAAATGCACACTCAATGAGAGCAGGCAAAAGACAAGTAGCCAATACCAACGCTCTGTACGCATTACTGCCTCCCTTGAACTGCCGTCGCCGTAGGCTTGGGGTCGGTAGGCAAAACGACTCGTGTCAGCCCCGCCTGCCGTACCATATCCATAACCTCCATGACGCGTGCATACAGGACTGTTTTGTCACCCTTAACCAAGACCCGCGCCTGCTTGTCCTTAGCGGCAACCCCACGAAGCAGAGACTGCATTGAATCCGCACTCTGTGCCTTACCATCTACATAGAGGTCTCCTGCCGCTGTCACCACCACCGTCAAATCCTTACTCGTTTCGGGAGCACCCTCGCGAGTAGCTGTCTCTGGTAACTTCAGGGACACACCCGGATGCCGAATAAATGCGGTCGTCACCATCAAGATAATGAGCAGAGTCAGAGCGATGTCTATAAGAGGAATGAGGTTCAACTCCGCTATTGGCTCATCCTCTTGAGTGTAACTACCTTGCATCGTGCAGAACCTCCGCCTCTGCAGTGTATAAGGAGTTCGCCAAAGGTGTCAGCCGTACCACATGGCTGTGAATCTGGAGGAGAATGCCCTGTACCCGCCCTAACAAAAAGTTGTATGCTATGACACTAGGGATAGCGACCAACAGTCCCAACGCGGTAGCACTCAGTGCCTCCGATATACCTGCCGCCATCGCCTCTCCGCTCAAGCCACTCTTACCCATCGCCTGAAAAGCTGCCATGACTCCTAAAACGGTTCCGAATAGCCCAATAAAGGGCGCGGTACTCCCAATCGTCGCCAAAACGGTCATATACTTACGCAGACGCAAGCGTTGCATCGCGACTGCGATATCCGAGACCTGCTGTAGTGCCTCTGCGCTCACGCCGCGCACCTCCAGTATCGTCTTCATCACTTGAGTAACGGGAGCCGCTGCTATCTCCTTACTCTCCAGTATCCCTCTGTCGCCCTTATCAAGCGCGAGTTGCAACATCATAAATGCTCTCTCTTCTAGCCGTTTCAGTTGTGTTAAAGTGAACAGCCTCTCCAACACAACCCCCAATGCTACTATCGAAAACAGCCCTAGGGGCCATGCCGCCATGCCGCCCCGTTGGAAAAGTTCTAACATGAATATCTCCTAATCTCTATGTTGCTTTGAGTGCCGCAAGGCGTATTTTAGCGTTTTTGAAACGCGGATGAGTGGGAAACTGACTTGTAAGGCGGGTGAGGTACTGAATAGCGGACTCCTTTTTGCCCAACTTTTCCAGAGCAACCCCCGTCCAGTAGAGTGCCTCAGGCAGGTACTCGCCTGCCCTCTTATTGGCAATGACCACCGCAAACGCAGCTACCGCATCTTCATGATGGCTCAGGCTGTAGAGTGCGCTTCCAAGCTTGAACTGCGCTTCGAGAGCCAGCGGACTCAGTGGGAAGGCAGAGAGGAGTAGAGCGTATTGAGTACGCGCCTCCTCGTGCTTTTCGGCTTTAAGCCGAGCGTCTCCGATATGAAGGAGAGCCTCTGCTGTATAACGGCTCTTAGGGTATTCTGATACCAGCTTCTCCCAAAGAGGAAGGGCATCTTCTGTCTTACCGCGCCTCTCCATCGTCCATGCTTGTATGAAGCGCACTGCAGTGAGCGTCTCTTGGGAAGGGTTGCCTTCTCAAGTTGAGACTGCACCCACGCAAGACTCGCCTCCTGCATAGTATCCGCAGCGGGCTTATTGTCTCAAGCCATACTCGAGGCTTTTTCCGCTTTTACAGGTGCTTTCAACTCTAAATAGAGCCATGCCAGCCGCGCATAGGCTTGGGCAGACCAGGAGGCTTTGGGTGCAAGCCGAACTGCCTCCTCATAAGCCGTGACAATGGCGGGGGTTCCTGTTTTTGGTATGTTTCCCCCTATAGCCCCTTGTAAATACCTCGCTTCAGCAAGGATTTCAGAGTTCGGCACACTTTGAACCAAATCCCTCAGCGGCTCCACAGCCTCCGTATACTTTTGAGAAGCGAAGTAAAGGCGAGCCAAACGAAGCAGAGTGGCAGGGCGCTCTGCAGGAGGCACTGTTTTCAAAGCAGCCTTGAGTTGCACGGGGTCGGTAACCCCTTCTATGAGGGAAACCAGTGCCTTTCTTGCCTCTGCGGCTTCTGGGGTGTTGGGATAACCGCTCAGTATCGCACGGTAGGCACTCATAGCCTCTAGGCTCTGCTTGGCAGTATCAAAAGCCTCTCCGGCTCTTCTTAGAGAGCGAGGTGCTAACTCATGCTTGGAAAACTGTGTTGCAAACTTCCGAAAAGTGATACCTGCCTCTGCGGGGTGTTCTAAAGCAAGTTGTGTGTTGGCAGTCCAGTACATACCTTGAGCGGCAACTGCGCTTTCAGGCGACTTTGCTGCCTCTTGATAGGCATCTAGTGCGGGGGAGTACTGCTTTTGCCGAGAGCGGCAGTGCCCCAAGCTCAGTTGCGCTCGAAAGCGTTGTAGGTCGGATGTAGGCAAGCGGGTAAGTGCCGCTTCTAAGCGTGGAACTGCCGCGCCGTAGTCCTCTAGCGCGAGAAGTGTCTGAATGAGTCCGTCTTCCGCCTCTTGAAGTAGAGGTTTGTCTGCTGACTTTGCCCCCGCATCGCGCAATAGAGCTTCAAATTCTGAACGCGCCTCCCTATACCGCTTGGCTTCCATGTCCGTTTGAGCAAGAATAAGCATCGCCTGTGGGCGATCAGGGCTTTTGGGGTAGCGGCTTATCAGCTCCTGAAACAGTTGCCGCATAGTGTCGGTCTTCTTTTGGCGCAAGGCAGATAGCCCTGCTCCCCAGTAGGCATCTGCGACGAATTCGCTCTTCCGATACTCTCGAATTATATGAGTGTACGCCTCCTCTGCGGGGACATACTGCTTGAGTTGGAACCGCGCCTGCCCCAACCAGTAGTAGACTAGCGCAGCCTGCTCTGGTTTGAGAGAGAGTTTTATGGCTCCGTCCAGCGCAGTAGCGGCTTTCTCATACTGGCGTGTGCTCATTGCCGCCTCCCCTATCCCCAAAAGTGCGCTAGGCAGAAGAGCAGGGTCTTTCGTGGCACTGGCTTTCTCATAGGCAGGTATCGCTAGAGCAAACTGCTTGAGTTCCGTGCGAGACCTCCCCAGTGCCAGTGCCGCCGCCCCCGCCCTTGGGTGCTTAGGAGTTTTCATTAAAAACATATCAAGCTTCTGAGCAGCCTCGGCGTACTTTTGAGCATCGAAGAGTGCTGAGGCTGCCGCAAGCTGCTCTTCGGGAGTCTGTGCCTGTACACGATTGGTCATCGCAAATAGGCTTATCGCTATCAGTAACAAATTATCCCCCTTCCCTCACACCTCGCCTTGAAGTACTACAGCACGTTCATCATAATTCAAAAATCTAACGCGCCTCCTCACCTTCATTGAAAATAGGCAGGCTCGATAGATGTCTGATGCCCGTCGTAAGTGTAAGATAGTAGACGCACTAGCAAAGGGTTTTGTGACACATCCGTGCGATATTCTCCACCCTCCCGCAAAAATGGAAATGTTTGTGGTAACAGGATGGACTGCCCAAAACCCTACTCTCTGCCCCTCTTCACAATGGCGTATGGCAAAAGCTCTTAACTGATGAGCGGCTTCAACTTCTCGCCAATCAAAGATTAGAGGGTAT
Source organism: Armatimonadota bacterium (assembly GCA_026392135.1). Lineage (GTDB taxonomy): Bacteria > Armatimonadota > Chthonomonadetes > Chthonomonadales > Chthonomonadaceae > CAIJLM01. The sequence goes on along the minus strand of JAPLCR010000333.1, from coordinate 6,740 downwards.
TGGACAGGTCAAGATGAGTTGTGGGCAAAAAAGAGCGGTCTCTCCGATGTTCAGGAGAGACCGCCTTTATTACGCCTGTGGTTATCAAGCGTCTACTTGAGTGCGCCCAAAGGCGTTACCAGCGGGGATTACTACGCTGGCGTTTTGCGGTGGAGCTAGCGTCCGCCATAGAGACCACCCATATCACCCCGACGATAATGAGAAGCATTATCTGGTTCCAGTCCATTCTGCCCTTATGAACGGGCGCATGGGGCATATTAGAGTAAAAATAGCAGGCGGCGAGAAGTCCAAAAAAGACAAGCCCCTTTGTCGTCTCTCCGTTGTATATCTGCCCAATGCCGGGAAACCCACCGGAAAGAAGCGTAGCAACCCAAGGGTTCTTCCCCACCTCTTCTGGGTCGTAGGTCTGGTAGTTCTCTTGAAGCGTGAGAAGGTTCGCGTATTTCGCCTCTGCACTACTCCGCTTTGGGTCGGCTTCAAGGGCGCGTTTGTAGGCGGCAAGTGCCTCATCTGTCCGCGCTACCCCTTGCAACACATCTCCCAAAAACTCTAGTGCCGCGCTATCTTGAGGAGAGAGTGCAAGTGCCTGACGGCACTTCTCTTCTGCCTCGCTAAACCGCTCTCTGCGCCGCAACAGGCTCGCATCGCGAAGCAGGGTCTCCGCGTCCCGCTTCTCCTGTATAGTAGACTCGCGAAAGGCGGGAAGGTCTTTCATCGCGATTTCGACGCGTGCGACCTTCGCCTCCGTCTTTTTTGCCATCATCTCCGCCGCAAATATCTGAAGGTCTTCGGCAGAGGTGCGCTTTTTACTTTTCGGAGTGGCAAGGGAGGGCATGGGAGCCGATTTCAGAGGCGAGGGAGTGGGCTTAGGTACTTTTAGGAGTTCCGTTGCTTCTGATGTTGCGGAGTTGGCGTTGAGAAGTTGGCGTATCTCTCCTGCCGACATTCCCATCTTGGTCAGGTCACGCTCCAAATCGCGCCTACGCTCTGCGTCTTTCAAAAGTGCGTCTGCCGAAGTACCGACGAGGGGAGCGTGAGGAGTGAAATTCTCCTCCTCCGTGTTACGAGAGTTGTTCTGTTGCGCCATAGACTTTCCTCTCTCTACTATAGGCTCTACGCCGCGAGAATATGTTCGCGCTCAACGGGGGTGTACGTGAAAATCATGTTGATATTCTTCGCCTCCTCCCCGAATGTATCGCGCAAAAAATCATAAACCATGCGCTGGCGTTCTATGAAAGAGACTCCCTGAAACCCCTCCCATGTGAGATGCCCATTAAAATAGTCTTCAGTCTCTTCAAACTCAATCTCCACCGTTGCATTGTCGAAACGAGCGCGTAGAGCCTCTATGATGTCTGTCGATTCCATCGTTGCACTCCTTCCGCGATGACTATATCCGCGAGTTCAAGCATCCGACCGCTACTCGCCTTTACACGGTCTCCGCGTATGTTACCGTCAAGGTTTGTGTTACGTAGATACGTATCCAGCATTTTGCTTGTATAGTAGCACTGGTTCGCTCGCCAGCGCAGGTTTACCTCTAAAAGTGCAGACGCAATCTTGTTCTGCCTATTTTCGGAAACTTTGAGGAGTAGGCGGGCTTTCTTTGCCCAGTACTCTATACTATGACTGCTATCAAAAGACTCGCCATCTTTTACGCTCACCGCCCGTAGTATCGCCTCCACCGCCACTCCCGCAAAGTAGTGCGCGGCGAAGTGTTCGCCTTGCGCCCTAAGAGAGACGGCTCTTTTCAGGTGTTCCTGCGCGGCATTGTAGTAGGCACGTGAGGTGAGCTTTACTTCCGCCACGATTTCGCTCCTCTATCAGTCTTCCAAATCGCGAATATAGACGGTTCGCGCCGAGAGGTCTTCCGGCGTAAAGTCGAGCGGTAGCTGCTCCGCGTCTTTCCAAAACTCTTCGAGTTGATAGTAGGCGCGTTGCTCTTCTGCCATAATGTGAACAATCACATCACCATAGTCCAGCAGTATCCATGTCGCCTCTCGGAAGCCCTCCATACGTAGTTTACGCATTCCGTTTTCGCGTAGCTTCTCCTCAATCTTGCCGGCGATACCGCGAATTTGGATGCTGGAGTTACCCGTACATATCAAAAAGAAGTCGGCGATAGTGGTAAGGGGGCGCAGGTCAAGCACGGTAATATCCGTCGCCTTCATGGTGTCCGCGATGTTTGCCACAAGCCGCACCCGCTCTTCGGATGTAAAGCCCTCCGGCTCTTCATCCTCATCGTCGCCATCGTCATTGGTATAGACGGTCTCCCACTCCTGTATTTCGTCAACCTCTTCAAAATCTTCTTGCAAAATCTCTTCGTTCGTCACTTTTTCCTACTTTCCTAAGTCCGCCCGTATTATAAGCGGTAGAGTCCCTCGGCATGAATCGTTTCCAGAACCGCNNNTCAGATAGCGAATGCTTAACCCGTTGCGAACCCGTTGCCGCAGTTCCGTCGAGGAGATGTCGAGTCGAGTCTCCGTTAAAAACGCCATGCGCTCCAGATAACGCGCAGGCAGTAGTGCTCGCAATGCGTTCAGGTCGTAGCCCGGTCTGGTGGCTACAAGAAACGTCGTCAACGCAATCACGTCTTCATGCCGATACCACGTCATAAATTCGGCGATTGTGTCCACTCCGGTAATATAGAAGAGGTCAGCGGTTGGGTGCATGGCGTGTAGCTCGATCAGAGTGTCGTATGCGTAAGCCTTGCCCTCTCTCCGTAGTTCCCTGTCTGAAATCTCGAAATGCGGGTTATCCGCTATCGCGAGGGCGGTCATTTTGTAGCGATGTTGCGCGGATGTCACCTGTGCCTCCACCTTGTGGGGCGGGTTCCCGTTCGGCAGAAACAGAACCTTGTCCAGCGCAAAACAGACTCGCGCCTCTTCCGCAATGAAGAGGTGTCCGTAGTGTATCGGGTCGAAGGTTCCGCCCATGATACCTAGGCGCATCCTACATTACCCCTCCCCATGAAACGAGATGTATGCCCGTCTTGTCAATCTCCAATCCCGCTAAAGAAGTCTCTACGCTAACGGCAAGGAAACAGTACGCACCCCATTCATTGTGTCTTACGAGCGATAAGGGAATCTCGAATTGAATCCTCTTACCCTCAAAGGATACCCGAATCCCTTGTCGTTTCAACGCTTCGGAATCGTTAGTGCGGATGAGCAGAGATGTCGGATCGGTCTCTCCACTCCATCCTATTCCCCTCAAACGCACCTGATAGCGCACACGCGGGGAGGCATTTTCCCGCACCTGTAGTACAACGCGAAGTGTACCCCTGTCATCCCCCATACGCACGGACTGAATATCGCCCTCCCCAAACCGCGCTCTAGGGAAACTATCTGAGATAGGGGTTTCGACAACTTCCCTTAGTTCGAACTCGTTTGTTAAAACATTACCCATGACAAGCGTCCCGAAAAGTTCATTTTGGCAAGCGAACGAGAGCAGAAACGGCTTCGTCATGGCAACCTGCGTAGCGTGGGCGCGTATCGCCGCCTCTTTCGCCTTCCGCTCTTCCAGCGAGATAGGAAATGAGAACCACTCCGTGTTCAGACGGCTCATCTCGGCGGGCGGGCTGAGAACAGCGTTCTCCAAGTTTGAAGGCGAGGCGGGCCAGTTCCCCCGATGCACAAGGTAGTAGAGCAGTCGAGCGTTTTCTGCCCAACTCTCCCTACGCCCTAGCTCTATCTCCAGAGCCAGTGTCACAAATGCGGAACTCGCAGTATGGTCAAGATGGTCGTCATCGGGATGCGTCACCGTTATCAGGGTCGGCGCAAACTCGCGCAAGGCTTGCTGAACGTCTTTCAAAACCGATTCGCCGCAGTATATCGCGTTAGGCGTTTTTGCGTTCTTATAGGGCGAACGCTGACAGCGCGTGTAGAGCGAGGTATAAGGGCGCTCCGGCTTCCAGTAGTCGTTCCACATCGGAGACAGTCCCCTGTCCGGGTATCCCAAAAAAAATATCTCGCTCTTGTCCACTCCCAAACTGGTTAGTGCCTTTACCGACTCCTCCTGCCTTTGATACGCGAACCGCATGAAGTCGTTCGGGTCTACCCGTAAACGACGCTCTTGCCTCTGAACAGCGGTGCGAAACCCGTCTCCGTTCGTCATAGTGATGACGCGCACTGTTCCGCCCGCTTTCAGCGTCCGCTGAATCAGTCCCGCGCATCCAAGAATATCGTCGTCGCAGTGGGGCGCAAAAACGAGGAGGCGGGTATGGGAGGTCGGTGCAGGGAGTAAGGGCAGTTGTAGCTGGGCGGATTGGGCGTGGTAAAGGTCGTTTTGATGGGCGTAAAATCGTCGTCCGGCGTTCCCGATATAGGCGCAGACGAGGAGAGCGGACACAAGCACCGCACCAAACAGGTAGCGCACTTTAATCGGGAGGCGTAATCGCAACACCCTGACTCTCCTAATTTCAAGCCAATAGCATAAAGGACGCGCACAGCGTAAGCCGTGCCCGCCCCTCAGCGAAACAGAGACCGCGTCAATACGTTTCAATAAAACGGAGCGAGAGGGATTCGAACCCTCGAGCAGGTTGCCCCGCTACACGATTTCCAATCGTGCTCCTTAGACCAACTCGGACATCACTCCAAAACCAAAAGCCTAGCCGTCCACACGAGTTGTATTATATGGGATTCAAGGGTATTTTGTCAAGGCTAACAGGATTTCTCAAAGATGTAGCGAACATATCTTTCAGGTTAAACCCTTACACTTTTCGCATCAGGGAGTATTTGATTATGAAAAAAGCCTCTATCTTGCCTCGCACTCTTGCGCTAGCAACGCTCCTACTTGCACTACCCATGCTTGCTAGAGCCGATGAGGGCATTGTGAAAGCCCCCTTTGGCATTCTGCCCAACGGCAAAAAGGTGGATGTCTATACCCTCGCCAACAAAAATGGACTTATTGCCAAAGTAATGACGTATGGTGCAACACTCATCGAACTCCACGCCCCCGACAGAAAAGGGCAACTTGCCGATGTGGTTCTCGGCTTCGATAACCTCTCCGCTTATGTGAAGGGGCATCCCTTTTTTGGCTCTACAGTGGGGCGCGTTGCAAACCGTATCGCAAAAGGACAGTTCACACTAGAAGGCAAATCCTACCAACTAGCTATCAACAATGCGCCGAACACGCTTCATGGCGGAAATGTCGGTTTCGACAAAGTGGTGTGGTCAGCTAAGCCCCAGAAAACAACGGTGGGTCCCTCTCTTGTTCTCTCTTATGTCAGCCCGAATGGTGAAGAGAACTTCCCGGGAACACTCAAAGTCACCGTCTCCTATACCCTAACCGAAGACAACACCCTCCGCATAGACTATCAGGCGACTACGAATAAAACTACTCTGGTCAACCTTACGAACCACAGCTATTTCAATCTGGCGGGCAAGGGGACGACGCTTGACCAGACGGTACGCATCAACGCCAACCAGTATACCCCTGTAGATGAGAACGTGATTCCCACAGGGAAGTTGGCTCCCGTTGCGGGAACTCCCTTTGATTTTCGAGTGGAACACGCTATCGGCGAACGGATGTCGCAAATTGGGAACCAGCCGGAGGGCTACGACCATAACTACGTGCTTATCGGTAGGGCAAACGACCTGAAGTTCGCCGCCAAAGCCTCTGACCCCGCTTCAGGGCGTGTACTGAAGGTATGGACAACGGAGCCGGGCGTACAGTTTTATATAGGTAGTTTTCTTGATGGAACTCTCACGGGAAAGAACGGCACTACCTACGAGGCTTATTCGGGCTTCTGCTTTGAGGCGCAACATTTCCCCGATGCTATTCACCACAAGAACTTTCCGAGCATAGTACTCCGTCCGGGGCAAACTTACCGCCAAAAGACGGTATACCAGTTCTTAGCGCAATGAGAGGCTTGTAGGTCTGGTATACTAAAGTATCTATCCACATAATTGTGGAAATCTACTAAAACGCTAGAAGGACGCAACTATCTGCCCGTTTCATCGTCATACAGAGCAGAGGAACTGTGCTTCTAGCGTTTCTCCTTGAGAGTAGGCGCACCTTGGGGGCTTCATCGGAGAACTGGGTCGTTCGGCTCAACGTTCCGCATTATTGCGGGGCTATTACAACCTGCAAACGGGTCGGTGGAGATACTTCGTGGTGGCAAAAGCCTTGACGCGACTGCCCGACGCTCTTTCATCGGCTATGTCTCGCCTGATTTGACGCTCTACCGCGAATTGACGGGTGCAGAGAATTTGCGTTTTTTTTCGGAACTTCAAGGCAGAGAACTCCGTAAATCAGAACTAGCAGAACTTTTAAATGAGGTGGGCTTGAAGGGGCGTGGACGCGACTTAGTAGGCTCCTATTCGAGCGGTATGCGACAACGATTGAAGTACGCTTTTGCTCTTCTCAACGCACCGCCTATTCTACTGCTAGACGAACCTACCGCGAACCTAGATGTGTCTGGTAGAGAGATGGTAGAGCGCATCCTAGCACGGCAACGTGAACATCCGGAGGGCGGGGTTACTCTGATAGCGACCAATGAGCCGAGAGAGCTGGACTGGGGCGACATACTGGTGCGATTGGAGAGAGCGGAATGAGCAGTCAAACGATACCAACGCGCATGACACCTGATGAGTATCTCGAATGGGAGGCGACGCAGGAGGACCGGTACGAATATATTGATGGCGAGATTCGCGCTATGTCTGGGGCTACCCTAGACCATAACCGAATCGTAATGAATATAGCGGGAGAGACTAGACAGTGCCTTCAAGAGTCTCCTTGCGAGGGGT
>JAPLCR010000135.1 GCA_026392135.1 Armatimonadota bacterium | reverse complement strand
AAACCCAAAAGGTTATTGAGGAGTGGGCAGAGGCATACCGTAAGGCGGAGACACTGCAATATACAGAGACTATCATGTTTATGGACGCTTCTCGTAGCGACAAAACACTCCGTGTCGTGATACGTTTCTGGGGAAAGCGTCCGAATTTGGCTAGAACCGAGGTCTCTATTGAAGGAGAGAGTGAATCTGCTGTAATGGTCTGCGATGGTAAAATGATTTGGGAGTACGACAAAGGGCGCAACCTCTATATGAAGACCGTACAACCCTCTGGCTCTTTGATGATTCAGGGAGAGTTGGGTATTCTTGTCCACGTTGTGGGACCCTCACTTCTGTTCAATCCAGACCCCTATGTCTCTCTAACGCGAGGTGCATTAAGCCTAGAAGTTGTTCGTGCAGAGCAAAACAAAGAGATAATCGTTAGACGAAAGCAACCGGGACGCACTACCCTGACATGGATAGATAAAGATGACTTCTTGCCGCGTCGGTACAGTGTGTTTCAGCAGATTGAGGGTGAACTGAACGAGGTTATACGCGAAAAACGAACCGGACTAAAGGTGAATGAACCCATACCCGCCTCCCTCTTCTCATTCAAGCTGCCTGCAAACGCAAAGCGATACGTTGCACCGCGCCCTGAAACGTTCCTGTTGAAGCCCGGTAGCGAGGCTCCCGATGTACCTTGGCTTACACCTGACAACGAGAATGTACACCTCTCCAAGTGGAGAGGCAAGCCATTCCTCCTCACGTTTTGGGCAGAGTGGTTGCCAAATAGCACCAAACACCTACAAGCACTCGCCAAAGTATTGAAGGATTATCAGAACGAGAACCGCGAATTCACCGCGCTAGCTGTGAACGCTTGGGACGAAGTGGATGCGTTAAGCCGTTATCAGAAGGAGCATGAGGAGACGCCGTTTGTGCTTCTAAGAGACCCTGTAATGTCGCAGGAGTACTCCTCAGTCTACCGGCTTTTTGGAGTACGTGGACTACCCACGACCTACCTTGTAGGCAAGGACGGAAAGATACTAAAAGCGTGGATTGGTCACGATAAAGAGCACGTCAAAGAGATAAAAGAGGCGATACAAGCACTTTCTTCGTCTCAATAGCGCGGTATATGTAACATTCAGGGGCTGTGCGCGACAAAATATCTATTAGACCTTGAGCAGAAGCCGTATTCTCCTTCCGAAACAGACAGGGCGTGTACTTAGATAGGCAGTTATGGTATATTGAAGGGGTGAAGGCTAACGCTTTTCATGTTCATTCGCTTATCAAAATCGTTGCCGTTCCTACCCAATGCTGTCTCACAAGAGTCACCTATGCCCCGATACCGCGCTCTACTGAAAAACCTTTTTGGCTTCGTTTCGCTTGCCGCCACCTGTAGCCTGCCTCTCCTTGCTAAACCCATGCCTTCGCGTACTGTAGGGGCAAAGGTAATGCGATTAGAGGTCATGCCATCTAATATCAGCCTGAACACGAGTAGCGCAAGGCAGCACGTCCTCATTACCGCCATTTTAGCGAACGGTGAGCGGGAAGATGTCACAGATAAGGCACTCTGGCAGTTCGACAAGTCGAACATCGTCCAACTTGCTCCCCCAAATCGTATCCTGCCCATGTCGGATGGAAAATCGCCCCGTCACCTACGATTTCGTACAAGATGTTATTCCCACTCTCTCTCGAACTGGTTGTAATCAAGGAGTATGTCATGGTGCCGCGCAGGGCAAGGGCGGCTTTCGCCTCTCCCTACGAGGCTACGCTCCTGAGATAGATTACGCCTCTATCACGCGCCAACTCGGGGGGCGCCGTATCTCACGTGAAGCTCCAGAGCGAAGCCTTTTTCTGCGTAAACCTCTGCTTGAAGCGGCACATAGAGGCGGTAAGGTATTAGACAAAAACTCCGATGCGTATCGGGTTCTGTTAGGCTGGATTGAGCAAGGTGCGATAGGCGCAACAGGTAAAGAGCCGACACTCACCAAGCTAGAGGTCTTCCCAAACGCGCGTACCATGCGCCTAAAGGAGACCCAACGCCTGCTAGTTCGCGCCACTCTCTCCGATGGAACCACACACGATGTTACGCAACACGCGCTCTTCTCCTCTAACGATATTGCCGTAGCGACGGTGACTCCCTCCGGCGTAGCACTCCAACAACGAGCGGGAGAGACGGCGGTACTTGCAAAGTATCGCGACAAAATCGCCGTTTGCCGCTTCCTAATGCCCTACCCACAGACCATTGCCAAAGCCTCCTTCCCCAAAGAGTTGAGTCCAATTGATGGGTTTGTGAATCGGAAACTACAGCAGTTACACCTCTCAGCATCGCCTACCTGCACGGATAACGAGTACGTGAGACGCGTCACTATCGACACTATTGGAACCCTCCCGACGGCTCAGGAAGTGGAGGCATTCCTGAACGATACCGCACCCGACAAACGCACTAGACTGATAGACACCTTGCTCGCTCGTTCCGAATTCGGACAGGTGTGGGGTTTGAAGATGGGTGACCTATTTGTCCTGCGGCGGGAGTATATGGGACGAAAGAGCGCGATGATTTTTCAGCAGTGGCTGGCAGAGCAGTTCAACGCAAACCGCACATGGAGTCAAGTAGCTACCGATATTCTCACCACGAAGGGGGATTTGGAGAGTAATCGCCAGGGCTTTTTCTATGTTAGCCGTGCGCCGGGGAAGAACGGCAGCCCCTACTGGATACGCGGTGACGAAGCCACCAGCGAGATAGTGGCACAGGTCTTTCTAGGCAACCGGATCCAGTGCGCGAAGTGTCACAATCACCCTTCTGAAAAGGTGACGCAAGACGATTACTACCACTTTGTGGCACTGTGGAGCCAGGTGGGAGGGTCGGGTGAAAACACTGACGGCATTCCAGAAGGCATTGCGACCTCCGACCAGCGCGATATACAACATCCGCGTACTGGGCAGAAGATGGAGCCGCGCCCGTTTGACAGGTCTTCGCTTACCTTTGCGAAAGACGAAGACAGGCGCGTTAAAGCGACTGAATGGTTGATACAACAGGACGACTTCGCACGGAATATCGTCAATCGTGTCTGGGCAAGGTGTTTTGGGCAGGGTATTGTGGAGCCTGTGGACGACATTCGGAGTACGAACCCCGCGAAGAACGAACCGCTTATGCGGTGGCTTTGCGACGATATGCGGCGGCATAACTTCGACGTGAAATACCTGATGAAGGCGATAATGCTCTCTCAGACCTACCAACGCTCTGCCTTGCCGAACCCTACGAATCGAATTGATACCCGCCTCTTCGCCTACTATCCAGCGCGTCGGCTTCCCGCCGAAGAGCTAGCAGACGCAGTGGCACAGGTCACGGGCGTGATGGACAGGTTTGGAGGAATGCCTGCAGGAGTACGCGCAATAGAGCTTCCAGACACTGAAATACCCTCAATCATGCTAGACACCTTTGGCAGACCGCCCCGCGTGCAGCCAAGCGATACCGAGCGCACCTGCAACCCCGCTATGTCGCAAGCCCTTGCACTATTAAATGGTAGCGAAGTGCAGTCAAAAATTAACTCTGGTAGTTGCGTGCTAACCACCCTCCTGAAATCAGGAAAGCCTGACACCGAAATTCTCGACGCGTTATTCCTGAGCGCAATAGCACGTCGCCCAAACAGTAGCGAGGCGAAAGCCCTGTTAGAACTGCTAAAGTCTGCACCGAAAATTGAACTTGGTTGGCAAGATATTTTGTGGGCTTTAGTGAACAGTAAAGAGTTCATGTTCCAGCATTAAGTGGTACTCAGAAGCAAGTGACCCATCTCTCACCTTCCCCTTCGCAACCGTCGGCAAAGCGCGGGAGCATCGCTAAGCCTACTCTGGGCGCAGTCTGGGAGCCTAAGAGGGGCGGGCACTCAACCGAACATCGCCATCAGACCTGAATGCTGACGAACACACGAAAGGTGTACCTATCTGAACAGGTCAACCCCAAAATTAAAACTAAATGTAGCAGTGGCTGTCGTCATGGCAATTCTGCTCTCATCAGGGTGTCAAGCGCAGTCCACAAAGCAAACACCGCCTTCGCGGGCTTACAAATACACCAATAAACTCATCAACGAGACAAGCCCCTACCTACTACAACACGCCCACAACCCCGTCAACTGGTACCCTTGGGGAGCGGAAGCTCTGGATAAGTCCAAACGAGAAAACAAGCCTATATTCCTCTCTATCGGCTACTCGGCGTGTCACTGGTGTCATGTTATGGAGCGGGAAGACTTTGAGAACGAAGAGGTAGCCAAACTCCTCAACGACAACTTTGTCTGTATCAAGGTAGACCGAGAACAGCGCCCCGATATAGATTCCCAGTATATGCTCGCCGTACAGATGATGACTCGTTCCGGTGGCTGGCCCCTCTCTGTCTTTCTTACGCCAGAGCGCAAGCCCTTTTTCGGAGGCACGTACTTTCCGCGCACAGAGTTTCTCCGACTTCTCAATAGGGTCACTGAGGTCTATACAACCCAGCCCGCCAAGTTACGCGAGTCGGCTGATAGAGTGGCAGAGGCGATGGCTTCTGCGTCCAAATCTGAGCGAGCTGGTAACGTGCCTACCTCCGTTCTCAGAGCCGCCGCAAACAGCTTGAAAGGAAACTACGACTCCGTGAACGGTGGGTTTTCGCCCAAACCCAAGTTTCCACAAGCCCCTAACCTCGCTTTTCTACTCTCTTATTATCGCAAAACAGGTGATAAGACCGTCCTTCAAATGGTCACGAATACCCTCGACCATATCGCCAACGGCGGTATCTACGACCAGATTGGCGGAGGCTTCCATCGTTACAGTACAGACAGCCTCTGGCGCATACCACACTTTGAGAAGATGCTCTACGACCAAGCACTACTTGTGCCTATCTATCTCGATGCGTACCAGATAACCCATAAGCCACGCTATAAGCAGGTTGTACAAGAGACGCTAAGCTTTCTGATTCGTGAGTTGCTTGATAAGGACGGCGGTTTCTATTCCAGTTTAGATGCCGACAGCGAGGGGGAGGAGGGGAAATTCTACCTGTGGACACCCGCTCAGGTGGAAGAGGTACTGGGTAAGGACGCACCGCTCTTCGCAGAACTCTACGGTGTGACAGCGACAGGAGACCTTGAAGGAAAGTCCGTCCTACATATCGCCAAGCCTGCTCCTGCAAACATAAGCCCACGCCTCGAAACGATGCGCCAGAAACTGCTGAACGCACGCGCTAAGCGAATTCGTCCCCATACCGACGACAAAGTGCTAACGAGCTGGAATGGGCTAATGCTGGTTGCATTTGCACGTGCTTATATCGTGTTAGACAACCCCGCGTATCGGGATACCGCTGTTCAAATAGCGCAATTTCTAACAAAACGGATGATGCAGAGTGGACAACTACTGCATAACTACCGCTTAGGAAAGGCAGATACCACAGGGCTTCTGGAAGACTACGCCTGTACCGCCTACGGTCTAGCATCACTGTATGAGGCGACCCATGAGAAAAAGTGGCTCGACGCGGCACAGGAGATGGCAACCCAGATGGCGGTACTCTTTGGAGACAAAGAGAATGGTGGCTTTTACGCGACTGCTACGCAGGGTGATTTGCTAACGCGCTGGAAGGATGCCTTGGACAATGCGACCCCCTCCAGTAACGGCGTGGCAGCTTTGGCACTGGCGAAGCTAGCAGCACTTACCGGCGACAACTCCCGGCACGAACAGGCAAGGAAGACAGTGGAAGCGTTTCAGTCTCTAGTGGTACGCCTACCCTCTGCACTGCCAACACTCCTTATTACCTATCAGGCGTTTGGCGAGGCTTCAGTTATTAAGAGTGCCGCAGTCGTACAACTTCAAGCAGAATCCCTGACCGCGCATCCGGGCGATACCGTAACCGCAACGCTCCGAATCCGTATTCAGAAGGGGTGGCACGTCAACGCGCATCAGCCTTCCGAAGGCTACCTTATTCCAACGACCCTTAAACTGGTATCGGATAACGGTATTACGATGCTCAAGGTAGACTACCCTCCGAGTGAGAAGGGGCGTTTCGCATTTTCTAAGGCTCCTCTCTCCATCTATCGGGGGGACGTAGTATTGAAAGCCACCATTCATATCGGAAAGAAAGCACCGCGAGGCAAGATGCCTCTCACATTTGTTCTCTCCTACCAGCCATGCAACGACCGCGCCTGCCTGTTACCCACAAAGATTATGACGAATATGACGCTCACGGTGGAATAGGGAGTGCAGTTCTTGTTAAAGGGCTTGACAAAATTGCAAGCGCGTTCTAAAATACGCCAACACTCTTTAGAAATCTCTCCAGCTTATGCCTACCCAAAATACCGTTCGTAAAGCTGTCATTCCCGCCGCTGGGTTTGGCACACGTCAACAGCCCTTTACGAACTATATTCCCAAGGAGTTACTGCCTGTTGGAAGAAAGCCTGTGCTTGGCTACGTCCTCGACGAACTACAGTGCGCCGGTATACAGGATGTGCTCTTTATCGTTTCCGAAAAGACAAAGCAGAGCGGCTCCGGTGACGCGATACTCTATGCGGAGGAGTGGGTGGCAGGTGAATCGTTCGTTGTGGCATTCGGTGATAGTATTATAGAGGCACCGGAACAGGGATCCGCGCCCCTTCATCGCCTTCTACACACCTTCGAGCAACAGTCGGCGGGAGCAGCAATTCTAGTAGAGCAGATAGCCAGAGAGAAGGTTTTTCGATACGGCGTTGTAGACCCGCTAGAGCCGAAAAGGGAGTACACCAAGCCGTTTGCACTACGCACAATCGTGGAAAAGCCAAAGGTGGAGGAGGCTCCTAGCAATCTTGTCATTGCCGCTCGCTTTGCCCTGAACCCTGTGATCTTTGATACCCTGCGCGAAACCCCTAAAGATGTACGCGGCGAACTCAACCTCCCAGATGCGATTTGCAGGTTAGGGGAGGCAGGTATGCCACTATGGGCAGTGCCCATTATGCAGAACGAAGCACGGCGCGACATCGGCAATTTTGAGACATATTTTGCTAACTTTGTACGATACGCACTCCGTGACCCTGAGTACGGTGCTTCCATTCAAAAAATAGTTGACTTAGAGGCACATAAGTAGCAAAAAACAGGAGAGGTATCTCTGTTGATGTCTCCTAATACTTAGTTACTTTCGGGTATAGTATTACGCAAAGTCGCATCATCACAACGACTTATGAACGAGCAGATTCACGAGCCGCGCAGAAGGCGGTTCCTAGTATTAGTGGGAGCCCACCCTATATACTCCCCATTAGATCTACAAGACATCTGGAGGCAAAGTTCCATCCAGATGCAAGGAGAAAAGGTTGAAAGTTTCTCTTGCGGATTTGAGAGCGCAGTATTACGAGCTTAAAGAGCAGATTGACACCGCTATCTCTGAAGTTATTGAGAGTGGGCAGTTTAGCGGGGGACCTCGCGTGGCACGTTTGGAACAAGAGGTCGCGGATTTTTGCGGTGCGAAGCATGGCATAGGCGTGGCTTCTGGCACAGATGCTCTTATTCTTGCACTTGAGGCTTACGGCATAGGGCATGGTGATGAAGTGATTACCACCCCCTTCTCCTTTGGAGCCACTTCAGAGGCGATTGCACGGGTGGGGGCGCGTCCTGTCTACGTAGATATCGACGCGAATACCTACAACATTCAAGTAGATGCTATCGAAGCACACATAACCCCCAAAACTAAAGCCATACTTCCTGTAGATCTCTATGGACAGATGTGTGACCGGAGTGCGCTTCAATCCATCGCAGAAAAGCATAATCTTCGCCTTATCATAGACTCCGCGCAGTCCATCGGAGCATCACAGTATGGTATTCCTATTGCAGACGGCGTAGATGCTGCGACCCTTTCGTTCTACCCCACCAAGAATTTAGGTGCCTATGGCGACGGCGGTATGATACTCACCAGCAACGATGAGACGGCGGAAATCCTGCGTAGCCTGCGCGGACATGGTACACATGGGCACAAATACCACTACGTACGGGTCGGTTACTGTAGTAGATTAGATGCAATTCAAGCTGTCGTGTTAGAGAACAAGCTTCCCCTTCTACAAGGTTGGAATGACCTGCGGAGGAAGTACGCGCACCTCTACAACACTCACCTTGAAGCGGTTGCAGAGCAGAGCAACGGAACCTTACATCTCCCACTTGAGACAGAGGACAACTGTCACATCTACCATCAGTACACAATTCGGCACACACGGCGCGACGCACTACAGGTTTACCTGAAAGAAAACGAGATTGCGTCGGAAATCTACTATCCCAGCCCACTGCACCTACAGCCCGCCTATACACCTTACGGCTACCGCGAAGGCGATTTCCCCATTTCCGAAAAAGTCAGCAATGAGGTCTTGTCACTACCAATTCACCCAGAATTAACCGAGGCTCAGATAGACTTCGTCGCGGAGCATATTGCCAAGTTCCAAAAAATTTCTGTGCCTGCGCCGAGTTTTCAGCGCTCACAGATTTGAGGAGACTAAAATCGCTCTGATAGCCTTTGAACTCTGACACATAGGGAAGCGTGCCTGATAGTCCTATAAATTGTGGACAGTTGGGCACGCTTCCCTATTTTGGTAATCGTTCTCTGTGTGGTATCCGTATCAGTATCCAATAATCTAAACTAACTCAACGATGAAAGGGATTTCACCACGATATGAAAGCAATGATTCTAGCGGCAGGAGTCGGCTCACGCCTAGACCCACTTACCCGAAGCGTCCCAAAACCGCTTGTTCCCATCGTAAACCGCCCCGTTATGGAATATCTCGTCGAACTGCTGAAAAAGCACGGGTTTGATGAGATCATGGTCAACCTATACTATCTCGGAGAGCATATCGAATCTTATTTTGGCGATGGCTCTAAGTGGGGCGTTAAAATCTATTGGCAACGTGAAGACCAGTTGTGGGGCGATGCGGGGAGCGTCAAGAGGGCAGAAGATTTCTTTAAGGACGAGACATTTCTGGTTATCGGCGGTGATGACCTGACGGACATGGATTTGACGAAACTGGTTCGCACACATAAAGAGAAAAATGCTCTCTCGACGATAGCCCTGTCGCTCGTAGACGACCCTAGCGAGTATGGTATCGTTCTTATGAACGAAGACAGTCGTATCACGCGGTTTTTGGAAAAGCCCAAAGGGGAGGTAATCTTCTCCAATACAGCGAATACGGGAGTGTATGTGTTTGAACCGCAGATTTTTGATATGATACCGCGTGGCACATTCTACCTCTTCGGCAAACAGGTTTTCCCCATGCTCCTTGAGCAGAGGAAAGCCCTCTATGGACACCTCACTGCCGCCTACTGGAAGGACGTGGGCAACCTCAAAGTCTATCAGCAAACGCATACCGACGTGTTGGCGGGGCGCGTGAACACGGTGCTTCCCCTCACAGAAATTAAAAAATACACATGGATCGGCGAAAACGTAGAGATTGACCCGACGGCAGAGATAGGCTACCCTGTTGCTATCGGAAACAATGTCCGCATCGAGGCGGGGGCACAGATTCTCGAAAACACAGTCATTGGAAATAACTGCTCAGTCGAGTTGGGTGCTGTGGTGAAGGACAGCATCCTGTGGGATGGCGCGGTTATCAATCGAAACACACAGATAGAACGCTGTGTGGTAGGCAAAGACTGCCATGTTAAGACGAACGCCGCCATTTTTGATGGGATTATCGTGAACCCACAACGTGCAGAAGAGAGCGGAAAGTAGGGGTTAACCCTAGTTAAGGATACACACATGGTTGGCTTAACCCGTCTTACTATACTTGTCTTACTGTTAGGTACCTCTGCGGTGCTACACGCTGCGCCCACATGGTCAAAGGCACACTGCTTCTTTGGGCGCTGGGATATACGTACCGCGAACCGAGCTGTAACCGTGAATAGCGGTAGCTATATTCGGGCACGTTTCTCTGGGGCTAGCCTCAGCGCATTCTTTGATGTGTCTTTGAATCAGCCGGCGTTTAACCCTGCCTACGAAAAGCCCACTGGTAAAGGTTCACTTCCAACTATTGCTTGGCAGATTGATGAGGGCAAGTGGCAAGAGGCAGAGATTGCCACGACGGTGAAGTTGGCGGAAGGGCTACCTGCGGGGCGGCATAGTGTGATGCTGATGGTGCGTGGTCTGGACGAACACCAGAACCGTTGGACAGTGCCGTTGGTGGCAAGCGTTACGTTCACCGGATTTGGTTTAGAGAAGAGTGGTAAACTAGAGAAGCCGCTTCCGCAGTGGGTGAAGCCCGCATTGAGCATTGAGTTTCTAGGAGATAGTATCACGGAGGGTGTGGTGGTAAACGAAGGGCGTGCTGGGGTTGTCGCAGGTATTCCTTTTACATGGCCTTGGCTCTCCGATGCCCGCCTATCCTATGTGGGGCAGACCGCAATGGCACTTGGGGCGGAGTGGCGGCAAGTAGGATTCGGTGCAACAGGGCTGATGCTTGCGGGTAGCGGGGGAGTTCCGGGTGCACTAGACTCCTTCAATCTCTTCTATGCGGGGTGTCCGCGCGATACTTGGCAACCGAATGTGGTCGTCGTGAATCAAGGGACGAACGAGCCTTCAATACCCAGTAAGGAGTACCAGCTACTCTATGCTCGGTATCTATCCATGCTTCGCAAGGCTTACCCAAAAGCCAAAATAGTTGCGCTTCGCCCGTTCAATGGCGCACAAGAGGCAAGCATCAAGGCGGCAGTAGATGTCTGTCATGGTGACGGAGATTCCAAAGTCTATTTTGTAGACACCGCAGGCTGGTACAGTGGTAATCTACATCCCAATATCGAGGGAAGTGCCGCAATAGCGGAAAAACTGTCGAAGGCTCTACAGTCTGAAGTACTGACTACAAAAACGGGAACTCCTGCGAAATGATGTTCACCTCACTCCTGTCAATCTATCCAGCCACTTTAGCAACGGTTTGCTCTCGATAAATGCTGTGAGAGAGACGCGCTCGGTGATAATGTGGAGGGCAATCAACAGGAGCAACACTGGAAGCTGCAGTGCCAACGGAATCACCGAACTCGCCAGAGCCAACCCTAAACACGCACCCAATAGATTACTTCCTGTATCGCCCATCATCACCTGCGCTCGTGAATCTTTGCCCCAAACTAGCCATGAGATGAGTACGACATAGAGTAGGGGAGGTACAGCAGGGCGCAGACCCTGTTGTATAATGAGGTAGAGTAGTAAGGGCGTACCCAGTGCCAAAAAGACCCCGCAAGCGCGTCCAGGGCGCACATCCAGCAGGTTTACTGCGTTTGCTGAGAGCGCAATCAGCAGAGCCGCGACTGGGAAACGACCCTCCGTTGGATACATCTGCCAAGCCAACCAGATAGCACAAACTAGCCCGCCTATCGCTTTCACAAAGCCTGTCGTGATTTTTCGGTCAACAAAACAGGCGCGAAAATGCCCCTTCAGCCCTCGATAGTCTCGATTACCGTGCGTGTCGTCCCAGTATCCTAGTAGTCCAAACACCAGTACCGTTGTGAGCCAGAGGCGATAGAGGGGCGTAGAAGAGGGAGTAAGGTAGAGGGTAAGGAGGAGTAAGGTACAGCAGAACAGGAGCGGAACTAGCCCGTAACCTACTGGAATAGTGACACCCTTAAAATTGGGGCGCACCATCCCATGTGTTATTAGAAAATGCTCTGTCCAGCGGGGAAGGAGAGCAAGAAGTAGCAGTGCAACCAGCCCTAAAAGCAAACCGCGTGCCGTGACCTCTGTGAGAGAGAGAAGTCGCCCTAGCGGGTGTCTCTGTTGCATCAGATGGATGAGAATCTTATCGCAAGCATCAAGGCGTGAGAATAGACCGCCAGAGAAGACAGAAGCACCCGGATCACCGCCAATCTCATCCATGTTTTGGGGATTCCTTTTGTAGTGTTGAGGCTTCACTCTCCAGCATCCGCAAGACACGTCCGACGCTCAGGTACTGCTTCAGGCGGTGAAGCCTACTAGCCCAGTCGCGCCCCGTAACGCGATGTGTCATCTGTGTGGGGATTTCAAGCGTACGATACCCTGCACGCAGGGCACGAACTGTAAGAGCCACCTCCATGCCCCATCCTGCCGCAAACCCACATCGCTCCAACACCTCGCGCCGCATAGCACGCTGTCCCGACAGGGGGGCTTGCAGCAGCTGTCCTGTGAGCCTCTTGATGCCTTCACGGGCGCGTTGTACCACAAAGCCAGAGCCGCCCCCCTTACCCGGTATCACGGGAAACAGCGCGATCGTCATGTCTGCCTCACCTTTAAGAATGGGTTCTAAGAGGTGGTACGCCTCTGTAGCGGAGGAGCCTATGTCCCCGTCCAGTAAGAGTAGCGTCTCGCCTCTAGCAAAGCGAAATGCTGTTGCAAGTGCGCTTCCCTTCCCCATGTTCTTTTGACGAAAAACCACATCTGCCCCAGCCTGCTCCGCGCGTTGCGCGGTGTCGTCTGATGAGCCATCGTCGACGACGACAATCTCAAACTCGTAGGGCAGGGAGCGCAGTGCCGCTATTGTGCCTTGAATGCGCTCTGATTCGTTATAGACTGGAATGAGGACGGAAATCATGGGCGTGGTGAAGTTGGTGAGATCTCTTGAGAGGAGTCGGAGGGCGCGAGAAGGTCTTTCAAACCAAAAATAAGCTGACATCGCCCCATATCCGAATCCACTCTGTCAACGGTTGGGAACGTAAGGCGGCTACCCTGATAGGTAAGCAGGTCTGAGACTGTTACCTTCTCCGGTTCGCAAACCAGTACCTTCAATCCGCTCCCTTGAAGGGCGTTCAAAAAGGGAATATCTACCAATGAGGTGCGCTCAGAGTCCTCTTGGCGTGTTCCTGCAACGACCACCACACAGCGCGGAGGCTGCGTGACATCGGCATTACGCTCAATGGTAGCGATATCACCCCGCTCCAGCAGGTTTACCAACTCCTCTTTTTGTCCTGCTTGGGTACTAAGTAGTGCGGTCAACTGATTGAAAATATGCGTGCGGTCAACGGCAACGGAGAGGTTCGGGTTGGCTTGTTTGAGTGAATCAAGGGTGGTCTTCAGAATATCATCTGCCTGTGCAAGTGTCTTCCCACACCGTAAAACACACCGCACTTGCGCCCCAGCAAGCCGTAGAGTCTCCTGAACTTCACCAACCGCATTAGGATAGTCTCCTACCTGCACTATCACTATACTAACCCCTTTCAGCTCATCACGTATAAGCCGAGGCGTACTCTGGAGAAAAAACCCCTGATAGCGGCTACTTTGAGTGCGAAGGGTGGAGACATCTCCATCCATCTTTTCACGAAGCGACACTAACATTTTCTTCTGTGTGTCGGCGAGCTGCGGCGATACAAAGAGACTGCCCACCACTAACCCGACGGTTAGCGCGAAGAAGATAGCAACCAGAGTTGCTATGTGGTATTTGAAGCCTAGTCCCAAGCGCACCTCCTGTCCATCGTTTTAGAGGGTTCTAAATAATCAGGTTGTTGGGTGATTAGCCCCTGTACCCGCAAATACAGTCTATCGAGATAGTTGCCGTGCCGCACTCTTGTCGAGTAGCCATGTCACTTTGCCATGGATAGGCTGAACTGCCTGAGCCGGTAAATCTAACGGGCGTGGTTCCCCTTCCAGCACCTGTACGAGCGTCTCTGCTTTGTCTGCGCCACTCACCAAGAAGAGAGTCTGCTTTGCCATGTTAAGCAAAGGGTAGGTGAACGTGAGGCGGGGGACAAATGGATGCAAGCCCGGCTCCGCAGGTGTCACAAGGCGGTTATGCACACTTAAGGAGGCTTTGTGTGGGAATAGGGAGGCACAGTGTCCATCCGCTCCCATGCCGAGCAGAACAAGGTTGAAAGAGGGAACTGTTTCGCCGCGAAAGAGAGTGCGTATCTCCGCCTCATAGCGAGATGCCTCCGAATCAAGGTCGGCACTCTCCCCTCGCAAACGATGAATATTCTCCGCCGGTAAAGGAACTTTAGAGAGAAGCGTTTCGTGCGCTGTACGGTAGTTACTGTCTAAAGCATCGGGAGCAACAGCACGTTCATCTCCAAAAAACAGATGGATACGTGTCCAGTCTACAGAATCTCGACAGCGAGGCTCTGCAAGGAGAGTGTAGAGGAGAGTTGGCGTAGACCCCCCTGCTAGGGCGACACGAAATAGCCCTTTCGTCTGGTGAAATAGAGCAATGAAACGGTACGCTGCAGACTCGCTTATGCCTGTTTTGTCTTGAAAAACCGCGAATTGGAACGACATTATTTTTTCTCTCTCATAGCTACTCAGGCTTATCTCATGGAGAGTAACAGAATCACCTTGCAGGCAATACCTTCTCCCGAATCGGGAGAGGGATGCCCGCAGGACAGGGTGAGGGCTAAGTAGCTACTCTCTCGCTAAAACATCGAGATAGTGTGTGTCTATCCGCCACTGGCTTCGGCAATAGACCTCTCTATTTTGTCAGTTGACGCAGAGCGTCCATCACGTCCTGTAGCTGAGCGACTTTCTCTGAGGCAGGCGATGCCCCTTCTGGCAGACTTTGTAAGAGTTCACGAAGAGTACATCCTGCAAGGCGGATGGTCACGTCGTCCAGCACCGCAAGGACGACATCTGGGCGGTTTTTGAGCGGTTGGTAGTAGCCCTTTGTGCTGCCAGGGCGTTTCTCAATAGAGAGTAACCCTTTATCAACCATGCGGCTCAGTGTAACGGCAATTGTGGAGGGAGCCTGCATCTCTTGCCCTGTCAAATATCGCTCTTGGTACATCGCACTATACACCTGTACGGAAGACTGAGCGTCTCCCGCTTCCCAGATATAGCGCATGATTTCGCCCTCCAAGACTCCCAATGAGGGGACATCATCTCCTCCAATACCCACATACTTACGCCGATTCTTGCTCATTTCCAAAGCGCACCTCTTTCCGTCTACTGCTCCCGATATTTCGCAATCAGAGCGGCTCCTAGTTTGCGAAACGCCTCTATACGTTCGTGTGCTGTTTTGTAGGTAGGGTTAGGAGTGCCACTGCTGTCTACAAAGCCCGGTAGCCCGCTTAATGTAAGGTACTGGTGTGCTGCTATGACACAAGCTCCTTCCCAAAACAGCTCCTTTATCTCCTCTGGGACGGGTACAGAGTTGACACACGTAGGTTCAATAGGTATCAAATCGAGTGTATTGTGCTCTGTGCCTGCTGTCACAAAGAGTCCTGCTGCACGCACCGCTTTGACGTATTTCGTCAGGGTTTCGGGCGAGTTTCGGATAGGAATGAACTCCACACAGGAGATATTCCGCGCCTGTATCGCCGCGATAACCTTCTCCGGTGTCTCCTCGAACTTGCAAAGCGGGCTTGCACCGTCTATCAACATAGGGTAGCACGGGATGCCGCCCAGCGCTAGTATGAGACGAATAGAGTGGTCAAAGCCAACGAACGTATCCTCCGCGAAGGCAGGCTTACCAGCCTTCATTAGGTGTGAGCGAATCTCGTTCTGAACTGTAACGGCGCAGGTTGGCGTGGACTTGGAGGCTACACCGAAAGCCCTCTCCAAAAATGGAAGACGCGCACACTCTTCCACCTTCTCGAAGAGTACCTCCTGAAATGCCTGTGCAAGATGCCGCTCTTGCAGGTAGACGGTCTCCAGAGGGCACTCGTGCCGCCGCACAACTCTCTCCTTAACTGCATCTGCGTCTAGCCCTGTCTCTAATCCTGAAGCTCGAAATACCTCTGCCAATCTGTCTGCAATCACTGCCATACGCGCTGAGTCGTTAGCGCGTATGACTGCCATGAGTTCCGCCGCCTCGTCGCCCATCGGGTCGAACTGCGTAATGCCTTTACCGCACAGATACATCTTTCCAGGGTTACCGGGGTCGTTGATTTTCACGCCCTCTGTCACGAGGTTGTCGAGTAGGGCAATCACCTCCAAACCGAAGAGCGGGAAGACCTTCGCAGAGTTTACGCGCTCCGCAAAATCACCATAAACTGTGAAGTCGTAGTAGTTGCTGACTCCCACTACGCCAATACCCTGTGCCTCCATCAGCGCAACTGCTTGCGCCACGGTCTCGAACGCCGAAAAATTGGGCGGCAGATGCAGATGAGAGTTCACACGAGGACGTGTGGAGGGGGCATAGCCCTGTGTACTGAGTGCCGTGATGGTTTCAGGCGTTCCTAACTGTTG
Source organism: Armatimonadota bacterium (assembly GCA_026392135.1). Taxonomy (GTDB): domain Bacteria; phylum Armatimonadota; class Chthonomonadetes; order Chthonomonadales; family Chthonomonadaceae; genus CAIJLM01. Next base: position 4,762 of record JAPLCR010000135.1, on the reverse strand, counting down.
AAGCGTAGCCATAAACTGCTTCAAAATGTGCGACATAAGAGACCTTTCCAGTAAAGAGTTTGCGCGGTGACGTAGGTGCGACACTCTCGTAATAAGGATACGCTGTGCGAGGAAATTGCAAAAGTGTGTAAGAGAGGGTAAAAAGGGCTTCTTGTCGAATCTTGATATGCAAACGTAAACCCTAGAGTAGCCCTGTATGTCCATTATATCCGAATACGGAGAGAAATTTCAAGCCTCGCTAGTACCTCATCTTGAAACCGTTCTTGCCGAAATTAGAACGCCATGACTCTACAAAAAACTAAAACCTACTTTATCTCTTTGAATGAGTTAGAAGAGCGCGAGGCGACTGGAGAGCCGACTGCAACTTCGACCCTCCTGGAAGCGTACAAAGCCTTACCTCCCATGGCTCTTCCCAGCTGGAGGGCTTTGGGTACCGAGTGGCACTTTGCACTCGGCAATCCGCAGGAGGGGCTGAACACTACACTGAGTGACCTTCCGCAATCGCTCGAACCGATAACTCTTCCACACCGTACACTCGACCCAGACACACCGTACTGGTATGTCGCTATGGTCACTATCTCCGAACCCTCTGTATTAGATATAGGCGCGGATGACGGAGCGCAACTCTACTGCGACGGAAGGCGCATACCCATTCAGGGCGACACATTTTGGGTGAACGGTTCACCCATGCCTATTCGCATGGTAGTTCGCGTGTTAAACAAAGCCGTCTATGGAGGCTTGGAGTGGGTGAACATCGTACCGCAACTCGAATTTCAACACTACTCAGCAGCTCTCTTGAAGCGTATTGCCCTCGGTAGGTTGGTTCGCAAAACACGCCTCCTGCGTCAACCCCTGAAACGCCAGCTATCCGCTGTTCTGAACGCCGTGCGAGAGGGAACGGACAGCACGCTACAGAAGGCAGAATCGCAGTTAGCAAACTATCCATTAACACAGGTGGGACCCCTCCTGCAAAACACGACCACGCACAGTACGAGCATTCTCTGGGAGACAGACGTAGCCTGTTCTGGGCGGCTAGAGTGGGGCGAAGGCGAAAGCCTCTCAAGTACCCTAGATGCACAAAGTGAAGGTAATTTGCACTCCATAGTGCTAACTGGCTTGAAGCCAAACACCGCCTATAGTTATCGTACCTATTCCGGCTGTGTTGTCTCACTCCAGCACACATTTCGCACACTGCCAACAGAGGGCGGTTTTGCATTTACCTACTGGGCTGACCCCCACTGTAGCGAGAGTTCTGTTAATGAAAATATCGCTTTTCGCCAAACGGTGAGCGCCCTCCAACAGTTTCCGAGTGCATTCACTGTTGGAGGAGGTGACTTTGTGGAGGACGGTAACCATCATGATGCGTGGCTCAGCTTCTTTGATATCCTTGCGCCAATCTCTGCACAAGTACCAACGATGCTTATGGGGGGGAATCACGAGTACGACCGATGTTTCGAGGATTTGCGCTCTATCTACTTGGAGCGTTACCTGCGAAACCACCCTCAACCCCACTACTACGCATGGACAGCAAGCAATGCTCGATTTGTCGCTCTCGACCCGAATGTCTACTTCCCTACAGGGATACCGCAGGGTTCAGCGGAGCACTTGTGGTTTATGCAGGAGTTGGAGTCATGGGAGTGGAGGCAGGCAGAGTGGCGGTTTATCCTAATTCATCAGCCACCCTATTCGCAAGGGTGGCTAGACTATCAGGGGGATATGCCGATTCGTAACCTGCTGGAGCCGCTTATAGAGAAGCACGCAATAGACTTTGTGGTGTCGGGGCATACGCACGATTATGAACGGTTGACACGGCAATACGGTAAGCAAACCGCACATTTCCTGATACTTGGCGGAGCAGGGGGCGGTATAGAAGAGGGCGCATTGTCACCGCAGCCTGTGATGGACAGGGTGATACGCTACGGTCACTTTGGTCACTTTCAGGTAGATGCTGGTACTGTGATTTTTAGTGCGATAGCGACGGACGCACGGGTACTAGACACACTGAAGGTAAGCAAATGCGGAGGGCGCTGAATAGCCCCCCCTTCAGGCGTATGCAAAACACTCTAATGAGGGCTGGCAGGCTCAGGCATACCACAAGGACCGCCTCCTGTCGCCTCACCGATACCTTCTACAATTTCACCTTGGAAATTATAGAGCGGGCGATACCCTCCCGACACCTCTTGACTTGCAAGGGGAACGTAGTGACAGATAAAGGCACAACGGAAGCGGTCTTGGCTCAAATTGGGGTATGAGCCGTGTATTACGCTCCCATTGAAAAACAGTACATCTCCCGCCTTCATTATTGCGGGAACCACCTCTTTACCCTCTGGTACGTCGACATGGTCTGTCGTGAAGAACTGGGAGTTATCAGCACGTTCCGGGCAGAAAATGTCCAGTTCGTGCGACCCCGGTACTAGTACCATACCCCCATTCTCCATGTCCACATCATCCACTGCTGTCCACGCCGCCTTCACACGTAGATAGTAGTTATCTTGATGGAGGTCTTGCCCGCGTGCTCCCGGCGGCTTGAAGTAGAACATACTTTGTGATGCAATCGCCTCCTCCTCAAACAGGTCCGTCAATACAGCCTCTACTCGCTTATCAAGCATATACCTCATAGAGAGGTCGCCGATTGGGTACTCAGGGTGACGGTGCGGATGCATCATGCGCGGGTAGAAGGAGAGTGGGTCGGTAGGAGAGTAGCCGGTGTTTATCTCTGAGAGCCCGGGTATAGGACCCTCCGCATTAAGCTCCATAAACGTATCACGAATAGTCGCCACTTCGCTCGATGAAAACAGGTTCCGAACAATAAGATATCCATCCCTGTGAAATTGAGCGCGTTGTTCTTCATTTAGGTAGTGTTCAGCGAGAACGGACACAGTACAACCCTCCTCATCAAGCGTGAAGTATTGATACTATACAACGAAATTGGTAACATTGGAAGGCGGCTGGTGTCTTATTACCTATAATATCCTGCTATTCGGAGGTGCACATATTGGAGCGTATCGAAACCCCCATCCCTGTGGTTATTCAGATTGTTACCGGGCATTTCCTTCAAGGTAAAGGCTATACGAACTGGCGGGAGCATGGAACTGCTGACTGGCTACTAATACTAACTCTTTCCGGTAAAGGGCGATTTGGTTATCAAGGCGGTGAGTATACTGCTCAAGCAGGAGATATAACGCTCTTGAAGCCACATACTCTCCACGATTATGGCGTAGATACATCGCTTCAGCAGTGGGAACTTATCTGGGCACATTTCCACCCGCGCCCTCACTGGCACAGTCTGCTTGACTGGACGGAGGTCGCACCCGGTCTTCTCAGCCTCTCTCTGCAAACCCCGGCTCTTTTGCGGCAAGTGGAGAGTGTGTTCGCGAAAACAGATGCTTTGGCACGGGGCGCAATGCGGCGCAAAGAGGAGTTTGCAATGAATGCACTGGAGGAGGTTCTCCTCTGGTGCGATGCCGCAAACCCACGCTCAGAGCAGGCGAGGCTGGATGGTAGAGTGCAGGAGGCGATGAACTATATGTGCCAGCATATTGCGGAAGATATGTCACTGGAGCATCTGGCGGACATCAGCAACTTGTCGGTTTCGCGCCTTGCACACCTGTTTCGACAACAGGTTGGGGTCACACCGCTTCAGTTCCTAGAGCAGCAGAGGTTGGACAGAGCCGCTCAACTTCTAGAAGTCACCTCGCGCCCCATACAGTCTATTGCAGGAGAGGTAGGTTTTGACAACCCCTTCTATTTTTCGTTACGTTTCAAACGCCATGTCGGTTACTGTCCCCGCGACTATCGGAGGCTACGGCAGGACGGCGATAGGTCAATCTAAAACGCTGAGAAGATGCTTTGCCCTTGATTGGGAGGTGGGTCTTGTAGTTATCCCCCCGCCCAAAATTGAGAGGGGGTAACCCGTAGGATAGGGTGGGGGCTTACAACTCCAGTGTAGGCTTCACGAGAGAAAAGCTGCGCTTAGGCGTACTAATAGGGGGAGGCGCAATGTAGAGCGGAACAAGCGATACTGCGGACTCTCCCTCCTCCTCTGCGCTAAAACGTCTCATTGCCAGTTTGCCAATAACCCCTGCACGTGGAAACCGAGTTGGAACAACCGACACATTCAGCCCCTGCGCTTCTAACAAACCTCTAAGATTTTCACCATATCTCCTACAGCCCTCCCCGCAAACAAGCACCCCGTTGGGCGATTCCGCACTCACTTTTTGTACCAACTCCTCTAAGGAGTAAGCCTCAGCGGGGGCGAGGCACACAGGGGTTAATTGGGATACAGTGTAGAGCGCAGAGTAGACAATATCCGTGCGGCACGGCAAAATAGGGGCAATCAGCAGACCCTCTAATCCCGTGAACTCTGCCGCCAACGCGTGCAAGCTATTCACTCCATAGAGTGGTTTACCATACAGATCAGCCCAAACCTTAACGGTAGTAACGCCAATGCGCGTACCCGTAAACGAGCCGGGACCGATACCCACCGCAAACGCTGAAACGTCATTAAGGGCAATCCCGCCTGCCTTCAGGAGAAAGTCGGTTGTCTCTATAAAGCGTTCCGAAAGGTGCATCTTGTGAGAAAAACTGTGCTCTACAACTACGTCATCGCCGTTTAAGAGGGCGATACCGCAAACGTCGCCAGAGGTCTCAATAGAGAGTAGATAGGGCAGGGGGGAATCGGTCATGCGAACGCCTCCGTAACAGCTTGTAGCAGTGCCTCAGAAGCCATACCATAAGCCTCCATATCGCAGCATCGGGGCTG
>JAPLCR010000619.1 GCA_026392135.1 Armatimonadota bacterium | reverse complement strand
GTACTCTCCAGTCTGTTCGCTACATGGAAACTCAGAGGAGAAGAGACACTCACTGCCTGTCAGAACATGATGCAAAAGGCGCTAAAGAGTTCCTTGCCCCACCCTGCCTAATTTCTACTCCCATAACCCTGAACTCTTACTATGAATTTAGCTTTACTCGGAATTGTTACTGCTCAGGGTATAATACCCACATAACGAGAAAATTCTGAGGAGACATTTCCGATGGCTGTTTTGACCGTTGACGAGCCTCGTAAAACAGTGCGTAATATTGATGACATAGCCGACAAGGTATATAGCGGAGAGCGTTTGTCTGCGGAAGACGGGGTTCGCCTCTTTCACTATCACAACCTGACCGAACTTGCGTCGCTTGCCAACCACGTGCGCGAGAAGCTCCACCCCGATACAAACCGCCTCGTGACTTATGTGGTGGGGCGCAATGTGAACTACACCAACGTATGCTGGGTGCGGTGCAAGTTCTGCGCTTTCTATCGCGTTCCCGGTCACGATGAGGGATACACGCTGAGCCAAGAGCAGATATTCGAGAAAATCCAACAGATGGTTGATGTCGGTGGCATCGAAATCCTCATGCAGGGCGGCTTAAACCCAAAGCTCAAAATCGAGTGGTACGAAGACCTTCTCTCCTCTATCAAAGCACGGTTTGGTGCTTATGGTGTTATCCTACACGCTTTTTCTCCTGCAGAACTCATCTATGTAGCAAAAATCAGCAAGCTCTCGCTGGCAGAGATGTATCAGCGTCTCAAAGCAGCAGGGCTAGATAGCGTTCCCGGCGGAGGCGCGGAGATACTCACTGACCGCGTTCGAGAGAGCATCTCTCCCTACAAAGACACTGCTGAGGAGTGGCTAGACTGTATGAGAGAGGCGCACCGTGCAGGGCTTCGCTCTACGGTAACAATGATGTACGGCTCGGTAGACACCATTGAAGACAGAGTAGAGCATCTCGTAAAGTCGCGAGAACTGCAAGACGAAACGGGCGGGTTTACCGCGTTTATTCCTTGGTCATTCCAACCGGATGGAACTGAACTAGAGGGCGAACGCGCCTCCGCTTTCGACTATCTGCGAACGGTAGCCGTCAGTCGTCTTATGCTCGACAACATTCCCCATATGCAAGCCTCGTGGGTGACGCAGGGACCCAAAGTCGCGCAGGTGGCACTTCGTTACGGGTTGAACGATTTCGGTAGCACGATGATGGAGGAGAACGTCGTCTCTTCCGCAGGTTGCGCCTTCACCATGCCTATTGAGGAGATGGAGCGGCTGATTACCGAGGCGGGCTACGAACCCATGCGCCGAACCACGCAGTACCAACTCCTGCCCCAAGGCGTTCCCGAAGGTTCGCCACTGCGAAGATAGGGTACACATCGTAACGAGGAAGGGCGAAAACCATGTCAAACTACGGGCTAGGCAGTCAAGGCGCAGAGGTCAACCGAATACAGACTCGCCTCAAGCAGCTGGGAAACTATGCGGGGCGGGTGGATGGCATCTACGCCGTCTCTACGGAGACCGCTGTTAAGGCATTTCAAACAGCGCACTCTATCGGAGTGACAGGCGTTGTGGGACCTCAGACGTGGGGCGCTCTATTCCCCGGCGAGACTATGCCTCCGCCTATCGTTGACCATCCGCTTATCTACCGTTGCCTCGCCCTAACAGGCTCGTATGAGACGGATAGCCCTATCCCCGACTGCTTTGCAGGGCTTTCCGGCGACTTTGACGGACAGGGAATCAGTTTCGGCGTGTTGCAGTGGAACTTTGGGCAGGGAAGCCTCCCCCCGCTCCTTATTGAGATGGACACAAAGCACTCCAACACCCTCAGAAACGTTTTCGGGAGTAACTACACGACCTTCCAATCCATCATTCGCGCAAGCAAAACTCAGCAGATGGCTTGGGCACGCTCCATACAAATAAAAAACAGGCTTAATGAGCCTTGGCGAAGTCAGTTTAAGGCACTTGGTGCAACCGACGATGTGTCACGAATACGACGTGTTCACCGAGCGGGCAGTCGCTTTGATGTTCGATATTGTCACGCAGAATGGCTCTATCAGTGCCGCAACCAAAAAAGTTATCAGCACAGACTTCACTCACATCCCCGCATCTGGTACACCAGAGACAAAGGAGGTTGCCCGGCTTCGCATCATAGCAAACCGCCGTGCTGAAGCCGCAAAACCACAATGGATAGAGGATGTTCGCGCACGTAATCTCACTATTGCGAACGGCGAAGGGCAGGTTCACGGAAACAAGTACACTTTGGCTTCGCAATATGGTCTTCGCCTTGTCGCTTTTTAATACTATAGCATCAAATGGGGAGCCGACTCCCCTTTGCCTCAAGAGGAGAACGAGATGACGATAGCAAGTCCAGTGCGGCGAACCGCCACCGATCAAGTTCCGCTCGGTAACACGGGCGCGTATGTGAGCCGCATAGGTATTGGTACAGGAACCGATGGAGGGCGTGTACAGCGCGAGATAGGGCAGGAAGGCTTTACACGCCTGATTCACTACGCCTACGACCTAGGCATTAACTTTATAGACACTGCCGATATGTATGGCACTCACGGAATGGTCGGAACTGCGATAAAGGGGCTACCCCGCGAATCGCTCTTCATACAGTCCAAAATGCAGTGGGATGCACCCACAATACCCGAAAAGCCTCTGGAGGTATTAGATCGGTTTTTAAGCGAACTGGGCGTAGAGTATGTGGACAGCCTGCTCATTCACTGCGTAACGCAACCGAACTGGGACACCGATTTACGAAGCATGATGGACACTTACGACAAAGCACAGGAGCAGGGCAAAATTCGTTTCAAAGGGGTCTCCTGTCACGGACTTCCCTCACTACGCCGTGCTACTCAGATAGACTGGGTACAGCTACAGCTAGCGCGTATCAACCCCTTAGGGAAGCACCTCGACGGGCTAGACGGTACATGGGATGAAAAAGGCGATATTCCCGCCGCAGTAACGGAACTCAAAGCGATGGACGCGCAAGGGCGCGGCATCATTGGAATGAAGCTTATTGGGAATGGCGACTTCCGCGACCCGAATGTTCGTCGCGAATCTGTTGAATTCGTTATGGGCTGTAAGTTCATTCATGCGTCCATTGTGGGCTTTGGGAGTATTGAGGAGATGGATGAGACCCTAGGAAACGCGAACCGCGCTCTAGCAGGCTAGGAGACACTTTGCCATGAAGATGAGTTATGCACAAAAAAAGCAGTTTTTCGAGGAAGGCTATATCGTCATTCCCGGCGCAGTCCCACAGGTCACCGTGCGCGAGGCTCGTAAAGCGATAAACGCTTCGCTAGGGCAGGGGATGGATGCGGAGCAGATGACGAAGTTTCGAGCGCAATCCTACTGCCCAGAGGTTCAACGATCAGAAGCCATTACCAATCTTGTTATGAAGACTCCCGTTTGGGACATCGCCGAGTCTATGCTGGGAGAGGGCAATCTTCTGCCCGTAACAGGGGGGCAAATCGCTTTACGTTTTCCCACAATGCAAGACCCGCCTCCTATATCAGGTCCTCACCTTGACGGAATGTACACGCCCACCAACGGAGTGGAGAAGGGTAAAATCACCAACTTTACCCTACTGGCGGTGGTACTCCTTAGCGATCTTACCGAGACTTTCGCGGGGAACTTTACGCTTTGGCCCCGCACACACAATCCCTATCAGGAGTATTTCCGAGAACACGGACCAGAAGCCATTTTGGAGGGAATGCCCAAGATAGAGAGTATGCCCTCCCCTGTGCAGATAGTGGGAAGAGCAGGTGATGTCTGCCTGACTCACTATCAGATAGCCCATACCGCCATGTGCAACGCCTCCGATAGTATCCGATACGCCGCAATCTTTCGCCTCTACCACAAAGACCACTCAGAGCAGATGGCAGAGGTACTCACCGATATTTGGAAAGAGTGGGATGGCATGAGAGACTTCGCTCCACGTTAAGAGCGCACTGCTTTGGAGAAACCAATGGCTTGGAATATAGAGCGTATTGAAATCCTGCTGCTCATCGCAGGGATAGTCTCCATGCTGGCGCGTAAACTGAGGCTACCCTACTCGGTGGGGTTAGTGTTGGCGGGAATAGGTCTGGCACTTTCGCCTATCCGTGTCGAACTCGCTCTTACACGCGAACTCGTGTTTAGCATTCTCTTACCCCCCCTGCTTTTCGAGGCGGCATTTCATGTCGAATGGAGTGCGTTTCGGCGCGACCTTCCCGTAATACTGGTATTGGCAACTGGAGGAGTACTACTCTCGCTGGGAGTGATCGCGTTTGGAGTGGTACTCCTCTTTCATTGGCACCCTGCTCTGGCTCTTCTTTTGGGTGTTCTTCTCTCGGCAACCGACCCCGTAGCGGTTCTGGCAATCTTTAAAGAGACCAAAGTATCAGAGCGCCTACGCCTCCTAGTGGACGCGGAGAGCCTGCTCAACGATGGAATAGTGGTAGTGCTTTTTGTTATCGCGATGGCAGGTATTATGGGAGAACACCTGACCCCAATAAGCATGGCAAGCACCTTCTTTTTTACAGTGCTGGGCGGTATGGTCTGTGGTGCGTTGGCGGCGGGGCTGGTATTAGGTCTCGCAGGGCAGTCTGAAGACCCTCTTGTTGAGATAACATTCACGACGATTGCTGCCTACGGCTCTTTTATGGTAGCGGAGTATTTCCATTTTTCAGGAGTACTTGCCACGCTTACCGCAGGAGTGATTGTGGGGAATATCGGATCTATTGGGGCGATTTCGGACAAAGGGCACGAAGCGGTCACTGCATTTTGGGAGTTTATGGGGTTCATTGCGAACTCGCTCATCTTCCTTTTAATCGGAGTACAGCTCACTCGCCAAAACCTCCACGCCTTCTGGTACCCTTCGCTCATGGTAATTCTGCTTACCATCTTGGGGCGTGCTCTCACCGTCTACTTCTGTTGCGGTCTCTTTGCAAACTCCCCCTTGCGCGTCTCGCGCCCTCATCAGCACGTAATGTTTTGGGGCGGGCTACGCGGCGCACTCTCTCTTGCGCTTGCGCTCGGCTTACCTGCGAACCTCGTGCATCGCGAAGAGATTATCACGACTGTTTTCGCGGTAGTCGCCTTCTCTGTTCTTGTTCAAGGGAGTACGATAGCACCGCTCATAAAACGCCTTTCGCGAAAGACGCCCCTCCTCACTCAAGAGTAAAGAAGCATCCCAGCAAACGCACCCAAAATAAGAATCACGGCGACAGGCATTCTCTTGAAAGAGCCAAGAACGATTGCCCCCGCAACTATCACCAAGCCCCGCCCATCCACGCTCTGGCTCGTCAATAAACGCACCATAATGACCGCAAAAATCCCCATAGAAGAGAGCATTATCCCGCGCACGAAGCCCTCCATTGCACGTAGGTTTTCCAGATATTGATAGATACCCTCAATAAAAAGAATCACAAACGGCGGTAGGATAATGGCAAGCGTGGCGAGGAGCGAACCGCGTAGACCGTCTGTCAGGTAACCGAGGCTCACTACCCAAAGCCCATTAGGTCCTGGACTGAGCTGCCCCACCGCCAACGACTCTGCAAAGGTCTGGTTTGTTGCCCAACCACGCGGTAGATACTCATCGTGTATCATAGGAAGGTTGCCCATCCCTCCCGTTGAGAAGAGCGATGCCTGAAACATGATGACGAACGAGACTAGCGGGTTCATAAACTCTCCTCTCCTTTCACCTCTTTGGGTATAACCACCACCGTGCCATAGAGTAGACCACCGAATAGCCCCATACTAACAAGCACCAGATAGATAACAGCACGCCCTTGCGCCGCAATAACTATGCTTCCAAACAGGAGTAGTAGGAGTGCGCTAAAACTTCGCACCCCTTCGTGGTATCCACGTTTCAGGAGGGGATAGAGCATCCGAACGGTCGTGACAAGCCCTAAGCCTACCGTAGCCGGAATAATGCCGCGCACGGCTCGCTGGAGTACAGGAAAGTGTTGGAGGTAGGCGTACCCTGCCGTCATCAAAATCGTAACGGAGACGCTAGGGATAATAAGACCGAGCATACAGACAACCATCCCCGCGAAGCCTGCAATATGTCTGCCTATTAGTATTGTAAGGCAAAAGAGGTTAATACCCGGTGCTACCTGAGAAACTGCCCAGTAGTGTGTAAACTCCTCCACTGTCATCCAGGACTCCCTGTCTATAGCGGCGCGTTGGATGAGGGCGAGTGTTGTAGAACCTCCGCCAAACGACTGCACACCAAAAGAGAACCATATTCTGAAGAGGCGGAAAAGGGAGAGAGAGGAAGGCTCTATTTTGCCTCGCTCAGTTTCGATTGGAGTTTCAAGGGGCATAGAGTGTCTGAAAGCCTTGTGCGAGAGATGTATTGTGTCTAGTATATCATGTTAGGCATCTTCTCTCAAGGGCTTTGCCTCCCACCCTATCTTGCCAAAATGGAAGATGCCCATAACCTGAGCAACTACATCTATGCCCTGATGTTTACAAGTAGTTGCATGGTAGCGATGCCCTCCAGCACGTCCTTCTCTTCAGGATAGCACCACCATGCGGAGAGGAGGGCTTGGACTACCGCCCAGTCGCGTATTCGTTTGCGTTCTATTCCCAACTCCTCAGAGAGTTGATGAACGCGATGGGTTAGGAGCTGTTGTGGATTGGAGAGCGTGTGCCTATCCTGCCATAAGTTTCGTAGCATGGCTCCCACTTCATAGGCGGGTTCACCAAGAATACCTTTGGGGTCGATGGCGAGCCACGTGCCGCGCCCCGAAAGAATGTTGTCGTGATGTAGGTCGCCATGTAGCAATACAGAGGGGGCGGCAGAGGCAAAGAGTTCAAGGGACAGTGTCTCAGCCTCCTCCACGAGTGCGGTAGGAAAGATGCCTGTACCCCCGTTGAACTCTTTCCGTAACTCCTCCAAATCTTTGTGCCAATCCTCTACTTTGGGAAACGAGTGAGGCTCAGCCACTTCGCGCCATAGTCTCCGCATCACCTCCGCTACGATAGAGGTCGCCTTTTCATCGTCCGTATCGTTGGCAAGTGTGGTGAGTGTTGTGCCGGGCGAGAGGCGTTCTAGCAGAAAGACACCGCGCTCCCTATCGGCTTGGAGAAGCCGCACACTTCCATGCCCATTATAGTGGCGGAGTGCGTCTATCTCCGTATAGAACTCAGGGTGTAGAACACTGACCTTTAAGACCGCCGTACTGCCATCAGCACAGAGGACGGGCGCGACGTAGTTGAAGGAGAGGTTTGGGACAGGCGGCAGTATCTCCAATGACCAGCGTTCCGCCGTCTCTCTAAGAGTTTGTGGAAGCCACTCCAACCACTCTTCACCCTGTTTTGAAAAGCAGGAGCGAATGGTATGGACAAATTTTTCCGGAAGTGGTATGGGAGTTACGTTCATAATAAAGCTCCTGAAATGCACCCTGACAAGTATGAGGCAACAGAAAATACTATACCATGAACCACACAAAAGACAGTGCAAAAATAGGGGAGCATTTTCGTGTGCCACGCGGTGCATTTCCAAATTCTCTTTGTATCCCACTCAAAGCGGGGTACACTAAACTCCATACCATATAATATCCCTGTAAGGGACTCTCTCTAGTTAAAATCTTCCAAAACCTCTAGGGAAAGGGAGACTATCGCCCAACGGAGTCGTCTTCCGCCCTAGTCACTCCTCGCCCAGAATTGGGAGAGGGGACGGGGGTGAGGGCTTCTGGTTTTC
>JAPLCR010000062.1:2194-6887 GCA_026392135.1 Armatimonadota bacterium | reverse complement strand
CTTTAGCATTGCCCTTCTGACCTCTTTATAAGGAGTATCTACTATATGGATCGCCCAGAGATAGTCATCGGACTGGTAGGAGCCCTTGGAACTAACATGGACAGGGTGGTAGAAGCAATTGAAAAATCTCTCGCGGAAGTAGACTACGACCATACTACGATTCGTTTGAGCCATCTTTTAAGGGATGTACCTGCACTTCAGGGTATGCCGCTAAAAGACACTCCTTATGAGGCTCAACTTGATAGCTATATGAATGCGGGTAATGCTTGGCGGAACCATTTGAACCGTGGGGATGCAATGGCACTGCTGGGAATGGCGCGTATCCGCGAACACAGATCAGAGTTGAATAAACAGACAGAAGAGGGGCTACCCATTCCTGAAGAACAGGGTGCAATAATACCTGTGAAAAAACACGCCTTCTTGCTTCGTTCTTTGAAACACCCTGATGAGGTGGAAACCTTGCGCGAAGTGTATGGTTCAGCCTTTTTCCTTCTTTCCGTCTACGAACAGCGTAGCAAACGCATCAGAGTGTTGACACAACAGATTATGCAGTCTCATAATAGCTCTCGTAGGGAACCTTATGAACATCGTGCAGTGGAGCTAATAAACAGAGATGAGGCAGAGGTGGGAGAGGACCTAGGACAGCAGGTGAGCAAAACATTCTGGAGAGGCGACGCTTTCATAGATGTTGGCAACTTGCTAAAACTAGATGAATCCGTCAATCGTATCATTCAGATTTGGTTTGGACATCCGTTTCATACTCCCACGAACGATGAATATCTGATGTTTTGCGCTCAGGCTACCGCCTATCGTTCGGCATCACTCGGAAGGCAGGTCGGTGCCGTCATTGCTACCAGAGAAGGAAGCATTGTCGCTACGGGAACCAACGAAGTCCCAAAAGCAGGGGGCGGTGTGTACGGTACGGAAGATGTAAATGATGCTCGTGACCATATACGAGGGCAAGACAGTAGTGACATCATGCGGCGTGAACTACTAGGCGATATTATCCAACGCTTACAGGAGAACAAGTGGCTTGCTGAGGATAAAAGCGAACGCAGTCTGGAAGATATGGTGAGCAAGTTATTAGATGGTCAATCCGCTATTATGAAGGAAGCGACATTCAATAATCTGATAGAGTATCAGCGTCCTGTTCATGCCGAGATGACGGCTTTAACCGATGCCGCACGTCGGGGCGTGCCTGTAGCAGATTGTACCCTCTACGCTTCCACTTTCCCTTGTCATGGGTGCGCTCGCCATATTGTCGCGGCAGGAATCAGACGAGTTGTTTTCATAGAGCCGTATGTGAAGAGCCTTGCAAGGGATTTGCATGAGGATTCTATCTGTATAGAAGACTGTTCTGAAAACACAGGCATGGTGCGCTTTGAGCCTTTTGTTGGGCTTGCCCCGCGTCGTTATATGGATTTGTTTGCCCTCAATAAATTCAAAAAACGCAAGGAAACGGGTGGTAGAGCCTCCACATGGAAGCCACATGAGGCAACTCCTCTATTAGGAGGTGAACTACCCTACCGGGGTGTACACCTTGAGAGTATTCGCCTAGATCAACTGCACAGAATTATATTAGACATAGCACGTCGCACACAAGACAAAAAAGAAGAAGGAGCCTAGTGATGAATAGTCAGTCAACATGGTTTACAAAACAGTTGGAAATGGTATCCAAACAGGTGGAGGAGCTACCAGAATGGGCGCGTCGAGAGGCTGGCTTGCAGAGCGGTAACACATCCTTGAAATCACCTCCTTCTGTAAACACCTCTTTGGAGGCGGAGCAAGGCAACATTGAACCGCCCAAACAGGGTTAGTTGAGGGAATTTATGGCATTAACAGACAGTGGCTGAAACTATAAGCGCAGAGGGGAAGCAGGTTAGAAAGCGTCGGAGGGCTTCCTGCGCGATTACGATACTGGTCTTTGTAGGAGGCGGAATCCTTGTTTCTACAATTGCTGAGTATCGCCTCAAGCATACGCCCGATGCGCTTCTGCTTCGTGCTATAGAGGACGGCTCTATTGAACAGGTAAAGTACTGGTTACAGCACGGCGCGAATGCGAATACTACTGGTAAGCCTTCCAGAGATACGGGGCTACTGTTCTGGTACAGGCGGATAAAGTCTCCTGAATACCCAGAGGAGGCTACTCCCCTCATGTACGCGGTAGACTATCCTGAGGTTGTGCAACTTCTGCTGGATAGCGGGGCAGACCCTTGTGGGAAAAACCAGGAAGCCCTGCTGGTGGCGGCACGCCGAGGTGATACCGATACGATTCGCCTTCTACTGAAAACGCCGTTTCCGCCTACTGTTCTACAGTCTGCATTGAGTACGGCGGTAGTGTGCAGCTACAGAGACCTGTTTCCTCTTCTCCTTCGGTATGGGGCGCGGGTGAACGGCGTGAATCAATACGGTATGTCGCCGTTATTTGAGGCAGTGCTGGGCAGACAGTGGAGTGACGCGGAGTATCTACTCTCTTTGGGGGCTGACACTAACCTCTCTGAAACCAAGGAGGGGCAGACGGCACTTATTCGAGTGACGTTACTCGGTTCGGTGGAGGGCGTGACGTGGCTCTTGAAGCATAACGCAAAGGTCAACCTGCGCGACAAAAGAGGGCTGACCGCGCTCAGCTATGCCTGTAAGTTTGAGAGAGGGGGCAGAGGCAAGCCGTTGCATCCCGACACTGACCGCAACTTCAAAGCGGTGGCGGAGTTGCTACGGCGTGCGGGTGCTGTGGAGTAGAACTATAGACGAGAGTGTTGAGAGGAGATATCAACAGTGAAACTAGAGGGCAAAATCTGTCTGATAACAGGCGGTACAAGAGGTATTGGCGCGGCGACGGCAGTAGAGTTCGCCCGACGAGGGGCTGACCTTGCGCTGAACGGGCGTTATCTGGACGCAGAGGCGGAGGCAGTTGTCAAAGAGGTGGAGGCACTGGGGCGTAGATGCGTCTTCATCCAGGGCGACATGGGCAAGCCGGAGGATGCGCGGCGGTGCGTTGAGGAGACCGTCAAGGCATTTGGCGCGTTGGATGTGCTGGTGCATAGCGCAGGAGGGGCAGTTTCTGGTTCGTTTACAGGTGTGTCAGAAGAGGCATGGTACGACGCATTCGAGGTTCATGTTCACGCAGTTTTCCATCTCGGACGCGCCGCCATACCGCACATAAAGGCACGAGGCGAGGGCGCGATTATTCTTATTTCGTCGGCGGCGGGAATACTAGGCGTGCTGGGGGCTACTGCTTACGCTACCGTAAAGGGAGCTTTAATTCACCTGACCCGTGTCATGGCGCGAGAACTTGCACCCGATAATATCCGTGTAAACTGCGTTGCACCGGGTGTAATTCGCACGCGCTTTCAAGACTATCTTACCCCAGAACAGGTAAAAAACAACCTCGAAAACCGCATCCCTCTCAAGCGTGAGGGGACTTCTGAAGATGTGGCAGACGTGATAGTTTTGCTTACAGAAAACGACTTTATGACGGGCGAAACGGTGGTTATTGATGGCGGTATTACGTCGCGTATTGCCTAGTAAGAGGCTTGCACCTCCGCCCGTGACAGGGTGCGTGTTGCAAACGTAAGAGGGTATTTTTGCAGGAGGAGGCGCGTTATTCGTTGCGCCTCCTCCTCCGATTTTGCAACCCCGTAGACTGCGGAGCCACTCCCGCAGAGATGCGCTGTCTGCGCTCCCGCCATTATCAGTTCGTCGTGGAGCCAGAAAAGCTCCTTCACCTGCTCAAACACTACGCGCTCAAAATCGTTACTCTGAAACGAGAGGAAACGCCCAGTATCGTTCAGGGCGAGTGCCTCCTCCATGCGTTTTGTTGCCCGATGCGAAGCCCGCTCCTCAATACTGTCTAGGGCACTGTAAGCCCACCCCGTCGACACACCGATATCGGGCTTCACCACTACGAGGGAGAGGGGAGGCGCGTCAGCTAGGGGAGTTAACATCTCTCCGCGTCCGCGTGCTACAACAGTTCCTCCCAAAATGAAGAAGGGAACGTCCGAGCCGAGTTGTGCCGAGAATGCAATCAACTCTTTGTCGCTCCACCCCCACCCGCAAAGAGCGTTCAGCCCCCTCAGAGCCGCTGCTGCATCGCTACTTCCACCCCCTAACCCCGCTTGAGAGGGAACTCTCTTTTCTAAGCGAAGCGATACCCCCTTTGGAGTAGGTTTACCGCTCTCCTTGCTCGCCTCAATAAGATTCTGCGCCGCTCGGTAGACAAGGTTGGTGGAGTCGTTCGGTACAGGGATGGAGGAGGGAGCATCGCAGGAGAACTGAATCCCCTCCGCATCGCTCATCGCAAGGTGAAGGGTATCGCTCAAACCTATCGTCTGCATAACGGAGGCAACGCCGTGATAGCCGTCGGCACGCTTGCTAAACACATCAAGCGTTAGGTTTATTTTCGCATAAGCGCGAACGGTGAGTGAGGATTGGGTTTCTGTCTGCATATCTTCTCTAATTTAGGGCAGAGCGAAGGGGCTCGCGGCGGTGGTACTCTGACTCTCCCCAACTGCCAATAGCCGAAACGGAATATCAAGCGTTGCGCCTGCGGAGACGATGTCGCCCTTCTCTGGTGCAAGCCACATCACGCCAAGCAGAGGGGCGCGTAAGGGGTCTCCTATTGAGGTTCTCTCCCAACGCCAGTCAGGAATTGGTGCGGTGTTTGTCCATGCAATCCCATAAACGATGTTTTTGG
>JAPLCR010000062.1:0-2178 GCA_026392135.1 Armatimonadota bacterium | reverse complement strand
TGCTTTGACATCGCTTGACAGGGTATCGGAAACGCCGATGAGAAGAGGAAGGCGGATGGAAAAAACACGCATTGTGCGCTTTGCGGTGAGGCGCAACCGCCCCTGCACCGCGCCTGTGGAGGGTGCTATCGTAAACTGTACCTCCGCAGACCAGCGTTTCCCAACGGCTCCTAGTAGGTTCAAGGTAGCTCCGTCTGCCTCATTGGAAACGTTTGCGATCCCGACACGGAAAGCCTCTGCCCATGCAACCTGCCCCTCTTCCGCCGAACGCACCTCTGCCAGCAGTGGGGCAAACGCAAGAGTCTGCCACTCTTTGGCTACGCGCCCTTGTAAAAAGAGAGTAGGGTTTCGGTTAGAACTCAGGTGAACCTGTACACCAGCCCGGTCATTACCTATCCACCACACGCCGTTGGCGCGAGCGCGAGGCGGGTCGGAAGGCTTCAAGTTGGGTGTGAAAAGTACAGGAGAGTTCATAAAACGCGTGAGAAGCGAGACCACCATCTGAGGCTCTACCGCAACACTATTCGCATTCGCCTCTTGAAGCGCAGGAGCCTTTTCGAGTACAACGCTGGCGATAAGGTTTGCTTGTAGCGACAGGGGAGAGAGTATCCAGCGAAAGGAGAGGGCGTGCCCTGCACCCATTTCGGGTAGTAGGGGACGCAGCTCCCCCTGCGTATAGTCCAGCCCTTGAATCGTGTTGAGGCGGAGGCGTAGTTGGTTGGCGGGAAGCGTCTCTTTTCCCTTGTTTCGCACAACACAGAGCAACCCAACAGGTTGTCCCCCTACAGTATAGCCGCGCTCTAGCCCAAAATAGTCAATTGAGATTTCCGCCCGCTCTTGGGCGTACACCGCCTGAGAGCCAAATAGGAGCGCGAACACTAGGCATAAGCCGACCCATTTCGCGCCGACAACCACATTCAACGACATCAGCAAAATCTTCTCCACTCTGAAGTGTTTCTACCTCTGTATAGTATAGCCGATACAGGTTCAGAGGAGGACAGAAAGCAGGAGAAAATAGGAAGAAGCAGGAGGAGATAGGCTAGGGCGTGCTATTTTGAGGAGCGCGGCGTACCTGAATACCCTGTACTGCTCGGTCTAGTTCTAGTTTTGCCTGTGGGTATGCCTTTTCGGAGGAGGCGAGGATGAGTGCGATAGACTCCCCATACGCAGAGATAACATAGGCATCCACTATCTTACCCCCCTCCTTTTGGCTCACCCGTACCGCAGGAAAGGAGCCTACCTTCAAAGCCTGTTGAGGCATATCTGCCCGTGGCAGTGCTTGTAGGAGGAGGCGTGCCTTATCAGAGGCTTGAACACTGTCGATCAAAAGAAGGTTTGCACCGGAGGGAAGGCGAATCCCGTCCGTCTCCTGCCTCCACTCAAGGGGAATTTCAATGTGCCACCAGGGGTTATCTGCGTGAAGGGTAATCGAAATCAGATTCGGCGCGTTCCACTGGCGTACTCCACAGAAAGCTATCAACAGGGTTGCCGCCACTACTGCAAAGTTTAGAAGCGTCTCACGCCGTCGTTCATAGGGGCGGTCATCCAGTATTTCAGGAGTCAGGAAAAGGGCGGCTATTGCCCCTCCTGCCAAGCCTCCCAGATGCGCCCAGTTGTCTACCTGCTTGAGTGTAAAGCCGATACCCAAGTTGATAGCCGCCATTGTGAGGAGTTGCGAGAGAATACGAGAGCGTGCCTTTTCTGGAATCCTATCACGGTAGCGTAAAGGAAACACCAATCCCGCGCCCACCAGACCAAAAATCGCGCCTGATGCCCCCAAGGAGGGGACGGGAGAGCGCCAGTAACTGACGATGAAGCTGATAATGCCCGCAAACAGATAGAGGAGAAGGTAGCGGCGGGAACCGTATAAACGCTCTATAGAGAAGCCGAACCAGTAGAGCGATAAACCGTTTACAAGGAGATGCTCTACACTACCATGCAGAAATATCGGGGTAACGAATCGCCACCACTCTCCTGCTAGCATCCGGCTGCTCTCTTTTGCACCGAACAGGGATGCGATACTACTCACATCCCCCTGCCCTGCCCGCCACATAAACGCAAAGAGAGTCACGTTTAAGACGAGAATAAGAGTGGAGCAGATAGGGAGAGGCTGCTCCTTAACTCGTTTTTTATTTTTCTGATTTGGGGTCATACACCCTTTTCTTTCACTAGGTACTC
>JAPLCR010000507.1:5665-9525 GCA_026392135.1 Armatimonadota bacterium | reverse complement strand
TTTCGCCCTTCTCGCACCTCTCCTCAGTCCTCTGATTGACCGCATTTGTTGGGGGGACTGGCTGTACAGTTTGCACTCCTTTCAGTATTTTGTGAAGCAGTTTTTAGTTTCTTCGGACTCTCCTTCCTCACTCTCCTATCATAGTAGAGCCTATCTCTATACTTTATGGAGGCTGGGCGATAGTGCTGGGAGCATGGTTCTGTTGCTGGTGTTCGCAGGGATAGGCTTACTTCGATTGTGTGCTTTGCCTAAGCGCAGACCTTTTGCCCAGATTGCACTTGGAGTAGCTCTCTTGCTTCTTTGTTTTCACTTTAACACCTATCGTCAAGGTTTTTTTGCATCCCGGTTTGTTTTAGTGCCCCTTCTTGTTCTTCTGATGTTTTTTAGTGTTGGAGTCGCGGACACGCTCGCGCGGGGTTGGAAGGCTCTTGTACACGAAGGGCAGTATTGGCGTATCCGCAAGCTCGCCGTCGCGCTTACTCTGTGGAATTTCTCAGTGGTTGTTACTGGGGGTTACTTAGTACGCTCTGCGTTGCAAACGACGTATACAGAGACTCAGCGCATGAGGCGGCTCAACCGCTATATGGGGAGTTGTGTGCGCGAAATCAACGATTATCCTAGTGAGGCAGTACGAATACTAATGGCAAACGCTATTTACAACCCTGTACGCTTCCACATTCGGCGAACAGGGGAGGTTCACATAGACCGTGTTATTGAGGAGATGGACAGTCGCCTGACTGGTGAGGCGCAGCTCGCACAGTACGATATTCTCTGTGTGGGAGGCAGAAATCCGCGCAACGCCAGAGTTTTGGACGCAGTACGACGCGATATGGACAGGTGGGATGCACGTCACGTTGATATTGGAGAGCCACTCTACCTCTACATTCGCAAGACTAATTATAAATAAGTGATTTTAAATTACGCATGAATAACATGAAAATAGTATAGACTATTGCATAAACTGATATGATATAGTATAATCCCACTAATCTGACAACCTAAGTAGACTGTTATAGTATCCATAACAATAGAACGGCGGGATAATCACTATGAATCACTCAATAGAGTCGGCTCTTGACGCGCCATATACAGAGGATAATACTACTCCACCACTTACTGATAACGCGATGCGCCCTAGTCCCCGATTAGACCCTGTGCGTCGGGCTATGTTGAGTAGCCTTGCAAAGTGGATGCTACTTCTGGCAGGTCTTTTGTTAGTGGGCTTTCTGGTAGGGATATCGCGTCAACAGAACTCCATTGGAGAGGGGGCGGGTGTCTCCTACTACCTCGCGGAGCATTTTATTAGTGTTCTGTTAGCGACTTTGGTTGCTATGGGGTTACCTCTCATTCTCTTGCCCCGCGTCTTCTGGCAGTCTGAAGACTTGACGGATGCCGCACGAAAATGGATGATTACGGGCATCGTTACGGCAACTCTGTTTTATGGTTCGATACTCCTTACGCGCCAATACGCCAGAGAGCAGATATACCGTAATGTGTCGATTGGTGTAGTAAAGGAGATAACGGACTTTAGTATCGGTCATCCCCAAGCCCCTGCAAAAACGCCTGTTGACGTACTAAAGGAGTTTGCGGACTACAACGTCAATCATCTGCCCCGAATGGATGGTCAGACTGGTCACGCTCACGCCTCCCTCTTGCCCTCGTGTGCGCCTTTTTCGGGTTCCTCAGCGTCTCACTCTTTTCGCAACGCCATAACTCTTCCGTCCGCAAGAGGGGACGCTTCCTTTGGCAGACGCTCGTGCAAGTACCTCTGCTTGGTCTGCCGCTCTTTAGTATTATGGGCGGTGTGCGAATTATGATGAAAAGCCCCCTTACTCCGTACATTTTAGGAGGGTTCGCTCTGATTTTGTTTCTGTTCTCGTTAGGGGTGGTATGCTGGGCGTTCTCTGCGGACAGAACATTACGCGCTCTTCAACGAGAGGGGAAGGTGACGGGGGTTGCAGGTAACGCAATGCACCTTACGCTTACCCTATTGGGCGGTTCGTCGTCGGGCAAAACCACTCTCCTTGCAGGCGCATATCGCCAATGGACAGAGGAGAATACAGGGCAGATTCAGATAAAGCCCGACCCGCAATACCCCGATTCCGCCACTTTGGAGAGTGTCTCTGACCTCCTCTACATTCAAAAACTGTTTCCTCCCGGTAATCTATCATGTAGCACCTTGGGTTTCCAACTCTGCCTTGACGACCAGGCTATCGCACACTTCACGCTACTGGACTATCCTGGGGGAGCTGTATCGGGTAATAACCCTGACCCTCTTGCAGAGGTTGTGTTTTGGAATCGGGTACGGCACACAGATGGGTTGCTTCTTATCTCTGATATGTCTCAGATACGGCGAAAGCAGCGTTATATGGACGACCCCAAAGTGCGAAGAGCCTATAAAACTGCCCTTCAAACGGTGGCAAAACGCAACGGAGCGAATAGGATTGTTCCTATTGCTCTGGTACATACGAAAGTGGATGAGTATAAAGCTTCTGACGACAGCATCCGCTATGCCGATATGAGTGCCGGCTTGGAAAGCTACGGCTATCTGAGCTTAGAGGGGCACTGGAAAGAGCATACCAAACCTCCTAAAGGACCCGGTATATCACGGTACCGTACCTTCTTCTGTAGCGCGATATGGTACTCCACCCCCAAAAAGGATAGCGAAGAGCAGGTTGACACGCTCGCGCCGTATGGGTTCTCCGACGTTTACCAACCTAAACCAGAAGGATGCCTCGCGCCGCTACTCTGGGTATGCGCGAACGCAATGCGTTGGAATGTGACGCTGTACGACGACCTGATGGGCTGGCTGTGGGGTGGAAGCCGTCAGGCAAAGAAACGGATGGAAGCGATTTTGGAGATGGAGAGCCTTGCGAACAGCATGGAGACTAAAATCCGTCGCAAGTAGGGAGTTAGGAGAAGACGTATGATTAGACCCTCTCAGAAGGCAACTCTAACTGCACAGTGGGTAGTGCTTAGCGCAGGTTTCGGCGCGGATGGAGTTGAGTACGGCAAGCAGTGTTCATATGATGTTTCTCAGGCGATGTTTGATGAAGTAGTCACGCTCTATCGTACTTTTCACGCCGCGTTTGCCCCCGAACAAGCCTCCTTTCCTAACGGGAGCCTCTGGTACTGGAGCATGAGAGACGGTACTCAGGTTGTGACGATAGTGGAGCGAAAACAAGAGGTGGGTCGCGTAGCACTCCATTATGTGAGCCTTCTATTCTCAAAGGATGTCTTTGAGGCGCGGATACGCACGCCCTATCTTCCCTACAATGAGGGTTGGCATCGTGATCTCTTTCAGAAAACCCGAAACGTTGACCGTACGAAGATAGAGAAAACGCTTCCTCCAAAAATAGGAATAAAGGAGCGAACGGTCGATTTTGTAGAGTGGAACGGAGATAATGACTACTCGCAAGAGGCACTAATGGAGTGGCGGAAGCTATGTGCTGATACCGTGAAGGAGTGGGGGCGTATCCCTTACTTTGCAGAGTGGTGGCCCAACAAAGAGCGAACGACTCAATGTTTTAAGATTATCTTTCGCCCCGTAGTAGAGGATAGATGGATACTTGACACTGCCCTCAGCAGAGCAAAAGAGGCTTGTCGCAAGCTTGAATTGCTACTTCCCGGTGATAAGCTGATAGAGGATTCGAATCTCCTTATCAATGCTATTCAAGGCTTAGGGAACGGGGTGGATAGGCTCTCCAAAGACGAATGGAAATCGAGGTTAGACACCGCGTCTGTGGATGCTGGGCGCATAAGAGCGGGGCTGTCGCCTAACTCAAGTAGTGATACTCGTATTAGGGAGTTGCAAGCAGATTATCAGGCATTTAGCGAGGCGGTACGGCATATTCGTCAGC
>JAPLCR010000507.1:1912-5658 GCA_026392135.1 Armatimonadota bacterium | reverse complement strand
CAGAGAGTGTCGAAAACGAAACTCTACACGTCGGACACGCAGAAGAGAGCGAGGCTAAAGACACCGAGGCTCGACATACCGCCATTAGCAAAGATAGCACTCGTGATAGTAACCTTGATTGCCTTTACTGGCGTAATGAAGTGGCGGAACAGGCAGAGGCTCGTACCTCCTTTTGTTCGTCCATTGCTAACCGCCAAGCCCACCGCGAAAAAGGAGGCAGATTTCAACTTTTTGAACGAAGTGACGAGGAAGTACAGCCTTCTTGAGGAGGCTCATCATGGTAACTTGGGACTGCCTGAGTTTGTGAAGAAAAAAACGAAAGATGAGAAGTACGGGATTGCAGGAACGTCTCTCCGCGAAATAGTGAGTGGAAACCATGAAAATCTACGAGAACAGATGAAGGATAAGTTACTGCTGGAGGGGCTGTTCGACTATATCAGGACACAATGTCTGACAGATAGCCAAATAGAACGGATTACTTTGGACACCCTCTATCGGAGGATGGCTGCTTCCTCTGATAAGTGGACTGAAAAGTATAAATTCATACGGAAAGAGTGTGGGGAAGGTCAGCAAGATGGGTTTAATGCCCTCCTAAATGGTTATAGGTACGGTCAAGGATGCAATGATCAGGAAGCCGCATACTGGAACTCAGCCAGAGGATAAGCCCATAACTAACCGTAAAAAGAAGAAGGATACTGGTAAGGTAGGAAAAAAAACGCCTAAGCCCCCTCCTATTACCCAGAGTGATGACCATTGAAAATCGTAAGCCCTCACTTCCTTGTTTAATTCTGGGTGAGAGGAGCCGCATTTCAAGCAGGGTCTCTTCTCTGAAGACCTTTAAGGAGTGTGACAACCTTGTTATCGAGTTATTCACCCCGCCGTCTACAAAAATGGGAGTGTCGGAGTGGAGGGAGTGGAAAGAGGCTTGTATGTGTGCGAGACCCTACATATTCCTAACATGAGGCGACAACAGTGAACAAACATTACGACAAAGTGCCCTACGTCATGGTATGCCTTCTTGTATCTGGGATACTGGGTATAGCCCTGGTCGGTACGTACTCTTCCAACAACACTCCACCGCTGAAAGCACCTGTTTCGCAACAGGCACCGCCAAATGCAGGTCGAGCGGTATCACCGAACGTGGTTCAAAGTGTAGACTTCAACTTTCTGAATGAGGTTGTCAGAACGAACCGCCTTTTGCCGAAAGCGCGGCGAAGCGATTTGGGCTTGCGGAGGTTTGTGAAGTGGAAGATGAAAAGTAGAGAATTTTGCCCTAATGGTACTACATTGGGGGCGGTGATAGCGGGTAGCGACGAAAAACTGCGTGAAGAGATGCGTAAAAGAGTGCTGATTGACGGTCTATTATACTACTTTAGAGAGAGTGCCCTGAAAGCCAAGCCAAGCGACCTGAAGACACTAGATGCAATCTACACGGAGATAGGGCACTTCGCTCCTGATTGGCAGAAAAGACATACACTCTTGTGTCAAAAGTGCCTTGCGGGGGATAGAGGCAACGGGCTTGTGACTCTGATGGGGAAGTGTAAAAAACGGGTTGATAGGCTGACTGCTAAGCCTTTGAAAAGTGCTACTCAGCGGCAAGCCCGCCCTCAGTTACAAGAGAAGCCGCGCCCACTTGATGAAAGAGAAAACACAGTTCCGGTGTCACCACTGGACAGAGAGGCTCAAGACAGATGATAGTGTTCAAAACGCTCTTCGTAGGCTGTTCTTTAGCGGGTATGCTCGCTTTTGTTCAGGTGACGGGCGATGTGGAAGCCACCAACCGAAAATGGCTGGAGGATGTTCGGGCTGCCTGCCTTGTGAGCAAGGTCAAATCTCGTAAGTTAGAGACATGGGTGCAGAACTTGAAAGCCAATCAGGTTGCACTATCCACTAAGGAGCAGTCCGAGTTAGATGGACGTTTGGACAAAATAGATTCTGTGAGTGATCTGAAGGCACTAATTGATTCCGCGGAGGTATTGGTTTCAGAAGAGAAGGCGTTTAAGGCGAAGCAGAGCGAGATTATCAGTGCCAAAAGTAGGTGGCACGAGCGGTTGGATAGGTGTGTTGCAAAATACACGCGGGAGTTGCTACTGAAGAGGTCAAACAGTGACCCACAGCAGGACGGAATCGTGTTACCGCGAAGTGTTTGGGTACACCACAATCGAAAAGCGGTGCGCGGGTTGGATTTCAAGCCGACTCTTCAAGGAGAGACTCTGGAGTTTGCGAGTGCTGGCACAGATAAGACGGTTGCTGTCCATGCTCTGAAGTTCCCCAAAGGGGAGCCTTCCGACGAAAAAGTGGTTAGCGATATTCTGAGCGTAAAAGGGGGGCTTGGGATACGTTATCTTAAATACGGAGTCAAAGGCGACTGGTTTGTTACAAGGGATGATGACAGCAGAGTCTATCGCTGGGCTGTTACAAGAGAGGGAGATGGTCAACTCCGGTTTCCACACAGCGAGATTAACATTCGCCCCTCTCTTACTCGTAAACTAACCGCCGTTTGTATTGGGCAGAAAGGTGAGCTTTACTACGCATACGACATCAAAACCGCAGTGAAAACAAACGTTTTTAATGTTAAGTCTGATACGTCCGAAATGGACACTCCTCTATTTGCCACTCCTCCTCCTGATAGCCCTGTTTTCAAAATGTGTCTCAGCCGTAGCGGAACAAAACTGGCACTTGCGTGTAGTGATAAAATCTACATTCTCACTCTACCATTGGAGACCAATACGGAATACACACCACAGAACATTATCGCTGGCTCGGAGAGAGCAGGTGTTCAGGGTGTCAATAGCATGACCGCTTTGAACGAGAGTCGGTTTGCCTATTCGCTTTTTAACGATAAGCGCGTCTACTGGTGTGATGGTAATAGCCGAAAAGTAGGCGTTCTTCAGAACCCTATTGGAGAGATACTCTCGCTTATCTACGACTCAGGGCGCAAACTGTTGATAGGAGGTGAATACAGTATTAGTGATGTTGCGGGGGGGAGGTTGGTTGTATGGGATATGGAAAAACCTGACATCCCTGCGAAGGTTATTAAGGGGGTGGGAACTCTTGAGCGGGTGGGGCATGGCGGTACGGTGTGGTCTCTTGCGCTTAGCCCAGACCACAAGTGGCTACTTAGTGGCGGCAATAGAGGAGAGATATGTTTGTGGGATTTGAACGAAATAGAGCGGTATGTGAGGAAGCCATGATTAGTCGAAACCTGTTGGCTCCTTCTTTTTTCTATGGGTAGACATATGCCATAGAGAGCGGAGTAAAACCTCACCGCACAGCCCCCAGAGTAGGCTATTGAGCAGTGCGAGTGGAACGATTACGGAGTAGCTACGCAGATTCAATCGGTGTGCGACGTAACCCGCTGGTTGCGGTAAGACGCGGGTAAGAAGGCGCACGACACGCCCTTGACGCTTTGGTGGTGTGCCATCGTCCACAAAGCGATAGGTGTCCTCTATCCCTGAAAGGTTTACAGCAAAGAATAGGAATAGGTGCAAAAATGCAAATGCCACAACGGTCATAACTCGGCTGGCTCGCATACTCGTACCTTCCTTGCCATTAGAACTCATCTACCCCCCTAACTTCCGCACATCACCTTCCCTCCGCGTGAAGCGGGTGGTATCAAGGTATTCGAGGGCTTGCAGGGAGGCTTTACGGTTGGACTGCGTAAGGTCGCGGAAGTCGCCTACGGTTATCCCGCCATGCTGTTCGATATGGCTCCTTACCTGCTCTTTGAGTTTTTTAAATGTGTG
>JAPLCR010000507.1:0-1841 GCA_026392135.1 Armatimonadota bacterium | reverse complement strand
AAATCTGCCCAGCTCCACCCCAACTCTTAACAACGGCTCTACAGAATCGGGGTGCGTCAATACCGCCTTACCTACCTCTGCAAGGGGAGGGGTGACGATCCCACACTGGCGGTAGTACGCTTCGATGCGGGTAAGGATTGCCTCTTGTTTTTCGTTCAACTGTACTTTGAAGGTAGCAAGGCGCACGGTAGCCCCCTCTACAACCTGTACTTTTGTACCTTCCCAGTGGTTTAATAGGCTTGCGAAGATACGTAAGTCCACCTCCCTACCGAGTGCTGAGCGGTACTCCTCTTTGGGTACTCCTGCGCGGAGCGGGAACTGTTCGTGATACTGGTTAAGAATAAGGTTCGCTTTCTTTGTGAGAGTTTCGAGTACGGCGGAGTGCATAATCCTGTCTCCAGCAAGTGCTATTGTCCTGCCTTGCGCGTAGAGGGTCTGTATAGTAGTGTCGACGACTTCTGAGGAAAGCCCCGTCGCTCTTGGGAGGTCTTTGCGAAGTATACCGAGAGGATGACGTTGTAGAACGGTTTCAATAAGGTCTTCGGGAGTTCCGTTTTCCTTCGCTTGGAGAGAGGAGAGGACGGGGGCATCGTCTTTTCGGTGCCGTGCAGGATTAGGGTCTAATACAATGCCTCCGCCGATAGTTACCATGGGAGAGTATTGCCGCACCACAAACCTGTCGCCTCGTGCACACGCCAAAGGCTTTTCACTTCGGAACTGAATGTAGGTACGTGTGTTTTCAGCCAACTCTGTCCCAGATTCGAGAAGCGCAATTCGCCCAATAACCTCGTCTGTGCCGATGTGAACTCGAACACGCGCACGGTCTTTAATGGGTTTGTTCAGGTTTGGGAGTAGCTGTAGAACAGCGTCGAAGAGGGTGGTTGGGATGAGTGTGTTGGGGGGTACAAGCTGCGCCCCACGCTCTATTTCGGCGGTCTCTACGCCTGCTATATTGATGGCGACTCGCATACCAGCGAACGCCTCTTTCACCTTTTCACCATGCACCTGCAAGCCTCGCACTCTACTACTCACCTGTTGAGGTGTTATCTCCACACTCTCTCCTGTACGAATTGTACCCGCGACGAGCGTTCCTGTGACCACTGTACCAAAGCCGGCTCGTGTGAACACTCTATCAATTGGTAAGCGAAATGGGAGGGTAGAGTTTCGCGCTGTAGCCCGGCTAACGGCTTGAAGAAGGGTCTTTTTGAGGTTATCGATTCCTCTGTTTTTGGGTGCGGCGACTTGAACGATAGGGGCGGTTTCGAGGAAAGTATCTTTGAGTTGGGTACGTATGTCCGCCTCTACCATGTACATCCACTCTTTATCCACCATATCACACTTTGTGAGGGCAATCACGCCATTCTTGACATCCAATAGGCGCAGAATATCGAGATGCTCTAGTGTCTGAGGCATGACCCCTTCGTCAGCGGCAATGACTAGCAGGACTACATCCACGCCACTTGCCCCAGCCAGCATATTCTTGAGGAAGCGTTCGTGTCCAGGCACGTCCACAATCCCTGCAATGGTTCCATCCGGGAGGCGTAGGGAGGCGAAGCCGAGGTCAATTGTCATTCCGCGCTCTTGCTCCTCCTGTAGTCGGTCGGTGTTGACTCCTGTAAGTGCTTGAATGAGGGTAGTTTTGCCGTGGTCTACGTGACCTGCTGTTCCGATAATGACGTGCTTCATTCGAGAGTGTCGAGGGTTCTATCGAGGGTGACGTAGCACCCTTCTTGTAGGGTGGGTTCTGCGGAGGTAGCTACTGCCCACTGCCACTGCCTATCGGGATGCCGAAAACCAGAATAGGTCGCGGCACCACCGTAGAGTCCGTCCTTACGGAGGGC